>DASUVX010000163.1:0-20788 GCA_036378735.1 Pseudonocardiaceae bacterium
CCGACAGCTCCGCGGCCGCGGTGGTATGGCCTTGCTCAAGCTCAGCCACCTCGGCATTCAGCCGCTTCTCGGTCGCCTCGGCGTCGTCGGCCACGGTCCGCAGCCGGCCGCGACGCTGCACCGCCGAGCGAGCGGCGGTGACGGAGACGGCCGCTCGGTCGACGGCAACGTGCAGTACCCGACGGGCATAGTGCCGGTATGTCTCCAGGACGCTGCCCAACGCCCGGTCGGTCTGCTCCAGGGCGACCACATTGCGCCGGTGGTCCTCGAGATCCTCCAGCGGCTGAGCCGCATCGGCCACGGCCTCCTCGGGCACCGGTGGCAGCGCCTCCCGCAGACGGCGGGGCAGGTCAGCATCGATCCGGTCACCAACGCGCGGATTGCGGATTTGATGCAGCAGCGCGAAGTAGCCGGCCGGGTCGGCGCCGCCGAAGAAGCGTCGCGCCACCTCGGCGCGATAGTCCGCCGGCGTGGTGAAGACCGCCTCCGCGCCCAGCTCGGCGCGCAGCGCGTCGACCGCGAGCGGCACCCGGTGGACCGTCAGCGGGAAATCGATTCGGGCCCGGCGCGGTGTCGAGAACCACCAGGTGGTGGCGCGGTCGGTGCTGCGGTTGGCGCGGATCCCGCAGCCGACCGTGTGGTGACGGACCCCGCCGGGTGCGTCCTCGTCGGGCCGCGAGAACTCGATCCACAGGTAGCCGGTGCGCTGGGTCTCGTCGTTGTCGGCGAGCATCCAGGACTTGAGCACGCCGGTCTGCTCGCCTGCGGCGTCGATCCGGCGAGTGTCGGCCTCCAGCAGGAAGGGAAGCAGCATGTTCATCGCGGTGGACTTGCCCGAGCCGTTGACCCCGCGAAGCAGCAGCCGTCCACCAGCGAAGTGCAGCGTCTCGTCCTCGTACTGGTAAACGTTGAGGATTCCCGCACGCGAAGGGCGCCAGCGCGCAGGTTCGGGTGAGGTCATCGGGCCCTCCTCGGTTGTGCCGTACAGGAGGGTGTCACAGGGCACCGACAGAACCCCGCGAGAGCCCGGGTGAGCCTCCACATCACCGTTCGGGTGAGGTTGGTGAGGTCGGTTTCATAGGCGCGGGCGGCGGCGCGGAATTTGGAGGGTGTGGGTGGGCCGTGGAGTTCGGCGAGACCGGTGCGCAGGAGCCGGTTGTAGGCGTGGGTGAGGAATAGGGCGTTGCGCAGGCCATGGTTGGTGAGTTGATATCGGTGGGTGTGGGGGATGCGTTCGAAGAGTACGTGGGTGCGCAGCCGTCGCGACGGGATCCGGACCGAAGGGCACGGCTGCCATGGCCGCCGGCAGGTGCTCGGCCTCCACCATGTGCGAGCCTGCCAGGCGGGCTTCGACCTCTGCCTGCTTGATGAGCGCTCGCATCTTGCGGAATAGCTCCAACTCGCGGCTGAAGCTTGTCAAAGGTGGCTTGTCAAACATGGGCTCCCCATCCCAGTGAGAACTGCGATGGGAATGGAGGTGTGATTACAGTATGACCCCACGCAAGGAGCGGCTCACGGTGACGGTCGATCCCCACTTGATCGCCGCAGGCGCCGCGGCGGTCGAAGCCGGACGTGCGGACTCGCTGAGCGCCTGGGTAAACCAGGCGCTTGTCGAGCACGCGGAACGCGACCGGAAGCTAGCAGCCCTGGACGATGCCATCGCCGCCTACGAGGCACGCGCTGGCTCGATCACCGATGAGGAGCTGCAGGAGCAGCAGCGGGCCGACCGGACAGCCGCAGTGGTGATGCGCGGCCGGGGCGCCGCGTGCGGCTGATCCTCGACGCCGGGGCGTTCATCGCGCTGGGGCGGGACGACCGCGCGATGTGGCGGCGACTCAAGACCGCACGGCTAGCGGGACAGTTGCCGGTGACCCACGGCGGCGTGGTCGGCCAGGTCTGGCGGGCCGGCGGGCCCCGGCAAGCGCTGCTGGCGAGGGCGCTGGAGGGCATCGACATCCGTGCGTTGGACGAGCAGCTTGGGCGCCGCTCGGGCCCGCTGATCAGTCGTACCGGCACCTCGGACGTCATCGACGCAGCGCTCGTCCTGCTTGCCGAGGATACCGACCACATCGCTACCTCTGACCTCCCGGATCTCCGCGCGCTGGCCGAGGCCGCCGACCGGCACGTGGAACTCATTCAGGTGTGACGCCTCCCTACCTCCGCCCCGGCGGCATCGTTGCTTTGGAAGACCCAGACTGGGGATCCTGGCACTTCAACCCCGGCGAAGGCATGCCAGAAGCTCATTGCACTCATCTGCGAGGCGTTTGCACGCTGGGGCGACGCCGAGGCCGGGCGAAAGCATTGTGAGCTCCTTCGCAGCTGTGGCATCGAGGGCAACGTGCGAGCCGAGGTCCTGGCGCTTCCGCCGGGACATCCCTATCTGCGGTTGCCACTGCACTTCAGCATCGGTTTGGAACCGCGGCTGCGGTCGTTCGTGGACACCGAGGAGTTGAACCAAGTCAACCCAGCAGGCCGAGAACGAGCTTCAGGAACCCGGGCGCTGGGGCACCACGTTCACGGTGATCCAGTCCTGGGGCCGGCGGACTGGGTCCGTGCCTGGGCTCACCTAGCCCAGCCGGGTATCAGCCCGATACTTCCGCATCTCTCTATCCGCACCAGGTTACGGCTGGCCAGGCGGTGTACCCGCGCCCAACCGGCCGCGTGCACGGCACCAGGAGACGGACATGACTGGGCAACTCCATGTGACGGCTGAACCGCGGCATCATCAGCCAGCGAGCTCGCCACTGAGAGAACAAGGCGTGCCGGCCCAGCGTGTAGGTCACACCACGGTTGCTGACGGCGAGTCCGGTGCGGCGCTGGAAGGCCTGGCCTAGGCACTGTATCTGCAGCAGGAATATTCCCAAGCCGCTACTCATTACGAGCGTGCCTACGGCGCATACCGGCGGGAAAGCGAGAACATGGCCGCTGGTCGCGCGGCACGGACGGTCGCCTGGATCAGCGGCAATGTCCTGGGCGATTGGGCCGTCCAGAGCGGGTGGTTGGCGCGAGCCCGCACCATTCTCAGCGAAGCCGGCGAGGATCGGCCCGAGCGTGGCTGGGTGATCCTCATCGATTCCTACTCGGAACCGGACGCGCTGGTGCGTGAGGGTCTACTCCGGGAGGCGAACGCCATCGGTCGCCGTTGTGGCGATCCCGACATCGAGTTCGAGGCGTTGGGGCATCTCGGCGGTCTGTTCATCATGACCGATCGGGTAGCGGAGGGGCTTGTCCTGATCGACGAAGCCCTGGCGGCGGTCTGCGCTGGCGAGATGGTCGAGACCGCCACCGTGGAGTCGATCTTCTGCCTGCTCTTCTGGGCGTGCGAGCTGGTCGACGTTCCACGGGCGGACCAATGGATCCGCGCCGCTTCCGAGCTCGTGCAGGGCAGCAATGTCGTCGCCGCGTTCTGCCGCGCCCACTACGGCGGCATCCTCACCGCGGCCGGACGTTGGGAGGAGGCAGAAGTTCAGCTTGTCGAGTCCATCCGGCAGTTCGATCAGGGCATGTCAGAGCGGCGTTCCGTGGCGCTGATTCGCCTGGCGGACCTGCGCGTGCGGCAGGGGCGGCTGGAGGAAGTCGCTCAGCTCCTGGAAGGTCTCGACACCCACCCGGACGCGGTCCGCGCCCTCGCCGCCCTGCACCTGGCTCGGGGGGAGACGGCGCTCGCCCGGGATCTCCTGGAGCGGTGCACCGCAGGCTCGGACGACGTTCCCGCCGTCGGTGAAACGACCACGGTGGGTCCGCTGCTCTCGTTGCTCGTCGACGTCTATCTCGACGAGGGCAACCTCGACGGCGCTGACCGCGCTGCGCAACGCCTGGGCCGTATCGCGGAGGCGCAGCGCGGGCCGTACCTCCGGGCAGCCGCCGCGCTGGCCAGGGGACGAGTGTGCGTGGCCAGCGAGCAGGGTGACGCACGCAGCTGCCTGCACTCGGCGCTGGAAGGCTTCACTCGGGCCCAGTTGCCCATGGAGCTGGCGACCACCCGTCTGGAGATGGCGCGAGCGCTTTCGGCGCACTCCCCCGAGATCGCCATCGCCGCAGCGAAGGAGGCGCTGGAGGACTTCGAGCGCCTCAAGGCCGCTCGGCACGCCGACGCCGCCGGCGCGTTGCTTCGTTCGCTCGGCGCGCCCATCCGGACCGGCCCCAAGGGCCTTGGCGCGCTGACGAAGCGGGAGACCGAGGTCCTCCAGCTGCTCGGCGCCGGGTTGTCCAATCCCGAGATCGGCGACCGGCTGTTCATCACGCGCAAGACCGTCGAGCACCACGTGGGCAACGTGCTGTCCAAGCTCGGCCTGCGCAACCGGGCCGAGGCAGCCGCCTATGCGACCAGGCAGAAGCCCAGCCTGTGAATGAGGTATCTCCCCGATACTTCCCTATCTCTCTATCCGCATCCTGGCAGTCATCTCGACGGGCAGGAGCCGGACATGACCGAGAACCGTTATGACACCATCGTGGTGGGGGCGCGCTGCGCGGGGTCGCCGACGGCGATGCTACTGGCCAGGGCGGGCTACCGGGTCCTGGTCGTCGATCGGGCGACATTTCCCAGCGACACGATCTCCACGCACCTCATCCATCCGCCGGGCGTGGCGGCGCTGCAAAGATGGGGTCTGCTCGACCAGGTCACGGCGACGGGCTGCCTACCGATCCATACCTACTGCTTCGACTTCGGCCCGTTCACGATCTCCGGGAGGCCAGGGACCGAGGACGCTCCGGTGGCGTACGGTCCTCGGCGGACAGTGCTGGACCAGTTGCTGGTGGATGCGGCGGCCGAGGCGGGAGCCGAGGTGCGGGAAGGCTTCACCGTCTCCGACGTCATCGTCGAGGATGGCCGCGTGACCGGGGTTCGCGGGCACGAGCGCCATGGCCCGACCGTCACCGAGCACGCTCGCGTGGTCGTCGGGGCCGACGGCGTCCATTCCCGCGTCGCGCAGGCCGTGCGGCCTGACCAGTACCACGATAAGCCGCGACTGGCGTGCGGTTACTACGCCTACTACAGCGGACTGCCGGTGGATGGGCGCTTCGAGGCCTACATCCGCCCAGACCGCGCATTCGGGGGGTGGTCCACGAACGACGACCTGACGCTGGTTGTCGGCAGCTGGCCGTTCGCGGAGTTCGAGGCCAACAAGAAGGACATCGAAGGCAACTTCCTCAAGATGCTCGAACTGGCACCGCCGTTTGCCGAACGGGTCCGGGCCGCCCGCCGCGAGACCCGGTTTGCCGGCACCGCCGTGCCGGCGTTCTTCCGCAAGCCTTTCGGTCCCGGCTGGGCGCTGGTGGGAGATGCCGGCTACAACAAGGACCCGATCACGGCCCAGGGAATCACCGACGCGTTCCGGGACGCCGAACTGTGCGCCACGGCGCTGCACGAGGCGTTCTCCGGGGTGTGCTCCTTCGAGGTCGCGATGGCGCGCTACCAATCCACCCGTGACCACCACGTCCTGCCGATGTATGAGTTCACCACCCAGTTCGCGACGCTGGAGCCCCCACCTCCCGATCTTGCGCAGCTGCTGGCGGCGGTGCACGGCAACCCCGAGGCGATGAACGGCTTCGTGCGGGTCGCCGCCGGCGTGACGTCCCCGGCCGAGTTCTTCTCCGACGACAACGTTGAGCAAATCTTCGCCGCGGCCGCGCAGCGGCAAGCGAGCTGATCGTCCGTTCGGTTTCGGAATGGTGGGCTTAGACGGGAGCAGCGATGCTGGTACGAACAGTGATCCATTATGTGGTTTCGGCATTGGCCGTGATGCTGCTGGCCGGGTCCGCTTGTGCCAGTGGGCCCGCACCGCCCGCCTCCGGCACGCCGGCACCGCTGTTCCATCACCTGGGCGACCACAGACACCCGATCACGACTACCTCCACCGACGCGCAGCGGTACTTCAACCAGGGTTTGACGCTGGGGTTTGCCTTCAATCACGCCGAGGCCGAGCGCTCGTTCCGGTACGCGGCGAGGCTCGATCCGCAGTGCGCGATGTGCTGGTGGGCCGTTGCCTTCGTGCTCGGCCCCAACGTCAACGCGACGATGGAGGCAGCGGCCGTGGCACCGGCGTGGGAGGCGATGCAGAAGGCGCAGGCACTGGCCCCCGACGCCACCCCGCGCGAGCAGGCTTACATCGCCGCGCTCGCACAGCGCTATGCCAAAGAGCCACCGGCCGATCGAGCCCCCCTGGACATGGCGTTCGCCAACGCGATGCGCGAGGTGGCCCGGCAATACCCCGACGACCCAGACGCCTCCGCGCTGTTCGCCGAGGCACAGATGGACCGGACACCGTGGAATTACTACGACAACAATGGCAAGCCATTGCGGCCGGAAACCACGGAGATCGTCACAACGCTGGAGTCTGTGCTCAGGCGCGATCCGCGGCACGCCTGGGCCATCCACCTGTACATTCACGCGACCGAGTCGTCGGACAACCCAGCACGCGCTGAACGTTATGCCGATACGCTGGGTTCGCTGGTGCCCGGGGCTGGCCACCTCGTGCACATGCCCGCACACACCTACATGCGCATCGGCCGCTACCACGATGCCGTGCTCGCCAACGAGCGGGCGAGCGCCGCTGACCGCTCCTACATTTCACAGTGCCGCTCACAGGGCGTCTATGCGGTGGGCTATGTGCCGCACAATCACCACTTCCTGTATTCAGCCGCGTCAATGGAGGGCAACAGCGCAAGGGCGTTGAATGGCGCTGCGGGTACTAGCGCAGTGGCGGTCCACGAGAAGGAGCACGACCCGAGCGTTGGCACCTCGGTGCAGCATTTCGCCGCGCAACCGCTGTTCGCATCCGTGCGTTTCGGCAAGTGGCAGGAGATCCTGGATACCAAGGCGCCACCCGAGGGTCTGGACTACTGCGCTGGGGTCTGGCACTACGCCCGCGGCCGCGCATTCGTCGGCACGGGCAAGCTCGACAGTGCCGAAGCCGAGCTGGGAGCCCTGCGCCAGATTGCTGGCAAGGACGAGCTCACGAAAGGCGTGATCTTCATCAATACCGCCGCGGACGTCCTGAATGTGGCCGTGGAAGTCCTCGCCGGGGAAATTGAGGCCAGCCGGGGTCACGCCGCGCAAGCCGTTGCCCATCTGGAAAGAGGTGTCGAGCTGGAAGACGCGATGCGCTACAACGAACCTGCCGACTGGCTCTATCCCGTGCGGCATTCGCTCGGTGCCGTGCTGCTGACCACCGGGCAGGCACCGAAGGCGGAGGCGGTCTACCGCGAGGATTTGCGCCGCAATCCCGAAAATGGCTGGGCCCTGTACGGATTGACGCAGGCGCTGGACGCTCAGGGCAAGCGGGCCGAATCCGCGGAGGAAAAGAAGCGCTTCGACAAGGCCTGGGCACACGCGGACATCGCCCTGGCGGCGTCGCGCATGTAACGGATTGCTTGGGTAATTTCCGACGCGAGGTTCAGGTATTTCACGCATGTTCACGTACCTCAGGTAAGGGAGGACGGTCACCCTCGGTTTAGGAGGCATGGTCATGGACGCAACGATGGAACGCGTCTCGGTCAACGGTGTTGAGCTGGAGTTCGACTCTGCGGGCTCGGGTGAGGCGGTGGTATTCATCCACGGCGCTGGTGTCGCGGACACCGGCCTGCCCTTGGCGGCCGAGCCGGCCCTGAGGGACCACTACCGGGTGATCCGATATCGGCGGCGGGGTTATGCCGGGAGCACCCCGATCCAGGGCCCAGTCTCGATCGCGGAACACGCGCAGGACTGCCGGGCGCTGCTGGGGGCACTCGATGTCACGCAGGCACACGTCGTCGGCCACTCCAACGGGGCTTTCGTGGCCCTGCAGTTGGCCGTCGCTGCCCCGGAGGTCATGTCCAGCCTGGCGCTGTTCGAGCCGCCGCTGCTCGCTGTGGTGAATCCACAGCAGATCGCCGAGGCAATGGGTCCGATCATAGAAAGGTACCTGGCGGGTGATCCGATAGCCGCAGTCGATGGCTTCTTCTCCTGGGTGTGGGGCCCGGATTGGCGGGCGGAGGTGAGCCGCACGGTCCCGGGAGGTCCCGAACAGGCAGAAGACGATGCGGCCACGATGTTCGAGTCCGATGCGCCATCCCTGCAGGGGTGGTGCTTCGGCGCCGAGGAAGCGGCGCAAATCAACCAGCCGGTGCTGTTCCTGTCTGGGACAGACACCCTGGCGGTCCTTACCGAGGCCCGCGACCTGCTCCACGCGTGGCTGCCACAAACCGAGGACGATGTGATGCCCGGCGCCAATCACCTGCTCCACATGCGCCACCCGCTGACGCCGCCGCGAGGCTCGCCAAATTTTTCAAGCGCCATGCCGTCGCGGCTCTTCGATGACTCGCAACAGGAGGGATCATCATGACTACCACCCGGCAGAAGGTCAAGGCTCCGATTGTGAGGTCGTCGAGGACCTTCCCGGTAATCGTGGTGGGGGCGGGTCAGGCTGGTCTTTCGGTGAGCCACGAGCTGACAGCTCTTGGCATCGATCACGTCGTTCTGGAACGGGCTCGGATTGGCCAGACCTGGCGTGATCTTTGGGACAGCTTCTGTTTGGTCACGCCGAATTGGACACTGAGCTTGCCGGGGGCCCCCTACGCCGGCGACCATCCCGAGGGCTTTGCCCCCCGCGACGAGATCGTTCGCTATCTGGAGCGGTACGCGTCGAGCTTCGGTGCGCCCATTCGGGAGGGAGTGGCCGTCAACAGCCTGGAGCCCGGATCGAACGGCGGGTTGCTGCTGCGCACCTCGGCTGGCGATATGCAGGCGGAGTCCGTTGTCGTATGTACCGGCGCCTTTCAGCGACCGCATCGCCCCGACGCTGCGGCTGGGTTCCCGCCCGAGGTGGTTGTCATCGATGCCGAGGACTACCACAACCCCGCAGCGCTTGCGCCGGGGAAGGTCCTCGTGGTCGGCAGCGGCCAGACCGGGTGCCAGATCTCCGAGGAGCTGCACGAGTCGGGTCGCGATGTATACCTGGCCTGCGGGCGCGCGCCATGGGCGCCGCGGCGCGCCAACGGCAGTGACATCGTCACCTGGCTCAAGCAGACCACCTTCTTGGAAACGCCGCTCAGCGCGCTGCCCTCACCCGCAGCCCGGCTGGCCGCCAACCTTCAAACGACCGGCCACCGAGGCGGCCATGACCTGCACTACCGCACGCTGCAGGCGATGGGTGTGCAACTGCTGGGTCGCCTAACCGGCGTCCAGGGACATCGGGCGTACTTCGCCGATGACCTGGCTGACTCGGTGGCCTTCGGTGACGCCCGCTACGCCGACCTTCGACAGCTGCTCACCGAGCAGCTGCCCGCCAAGGGCATGGCGGTGCCCGAGCTGCCCGACCCCCCGCCGTTTCACACCGACCCACCGCGAGAGCTGAAGCTCAAAGGTATCGGCGCGGTGATCCTGACCTCCGGGTTCCGCCCCGACTACGCCCACTGGATACGGTTTCCCGCCTTCGATGCCACGGGCTTTCCGCTCACCGACAACGGCGCGAGCATGGTAGTCCCGGGTCTGTTCTTCTGCGGCGTCCACTTCCTACGCAAGCGCAAGTCGGGATTCCTGGTTGGCGTGGGCGAGGATGCCACCATCGTGGCCCGCTCAATGCCCGCAATCGATCACACCACAGCACGGCCCGCTCCTGAGCACCATGACGCCGCTGGAGCGCAAGGCCCATCGGTGGCGGGGTGCCCCCCTCAGCGCAGTGCTTGGACGAGGGCCTCTGGCGCGTCCAAGGGTGGGTCGTCCGCGCAGTCCTCGATCACCTGCAGGGGCCATCCGTACCGGGCACTGGCTGCTTCGGCGGTGCGCACCGGCGTCGCCAGATCGTGGCGCCCCCAGACCCGGGTGGTCGCAGCCGTGATCCGCGCCAGGTCGTCCGGCGGGATCGGCGGTCCACCGAAGTGCCCCATCAAGACCCCGAGGGCCTCGACCGTTTGCGGGTGCTGGGTCCCGACCACGTCCATGTCCTGCACACCCGCCACGCCCTGGCTCGATGGCGGGGAGAAGCTGGTGATTTCGTTGGTGCCGCCAAGCGGGTGCTGGGCCCTGAGCACCCCGACACTTTGAAGATCCGCCACGCTCTCGCCTACTGGCAGGACCAGGCCAGCGACTTGTATCGCACCGACTGAAGGTTCAGCGACGCGTCTTGCAAAATGACGTATGCCGAGCCGTGTCGCCTCTAACGACGGTCTTCGCGCCGAATACATGTGTGTGGGCTGGTCGAGCAGCCCTCATGGAGGCGCGTAGCCCGCTTCAGGCACCCTGTAAATGCCGAAAACCTCGGCGACCGCGCAGCTCAGTTCAAGTTTGTTGGGCCGAGACCGCGACAGCAAATTCACCAGCGTCTTTGGTGCCGTGTTCGCCAGTGAGAGTATCCGCATCCTCCGCACGCCGGTTCGGGCGCCCCAGGCGAACGCGATCGCCGAACGATGGGTCGGAACTGTCCGCCGTGAAATGCTGGACCGGATACTGATCATCAGCCGCCGCCATCTCACGGCAGTGCTGGCCGAGTACGTAGCGCACTTCAACCACCATCGCCCGCGCCGCTCCCCGCACCAGGCAGCACCACTGAGGTCACTACCACCACCTGCGGCGCCATCCCAGCTTCGCCTCCAACGTCACGATCTGCTCGACGGGCTGGTACACGGATACACCCAGGTCGCATGACGTGGATGACCAGTTCGGCGCCCACAACCTCGACGTTGATGCGCTCGCTTTTCGGCTAAGCGCAAGCGGCACCCGAGACGCGACCACATCCTCGCTGCCGCCGCGGCACGTCTGCGCGATGCACCATGGTCACCGCGCCACGGCAGGGCCCTAAGGGCTAGACACAGCAAACCTCTGGCCCCGGATCCACGGCTGACCAGGCAAATCCCGCACCGTGCACGCTGAGACCGTGCCGGCGGGGCGTGCCTCCAGCCATGAGGTGCAAGGTCCTCCCTGCGCCACGGACCCATCTACCTCACACCGCAACCATCCGGTGAACGGCCAACCAGGCGAGTCACCTGGTGGCTCAAATGCCCCCAGAAATGCAACCACCACCGTCCACACCACATCGGGAAGTGATCACCATATCAGTGTTTGTGCTGGTAGAAGGGAGGAAGCGGAGGGATTCGAACCCCCGGTGCCTCTCGGCACGCTCGCTTTCAAGGTCGTCGACCCACTGATCAGCGGTGACCGCCCCAGCAGTATGGGCAGGTCGTAGGCCCGGGCATGACCACTCCCGGGCCTTACTGATCGCGGGCGAATGCAACCACAAATGCCACCACTGCGGTCCCTGTCAGTCGGCACAGCGTAGACGAGATGATTCGTGTGGATGATCACGGGCGATTGCTGCACATGCACCGATTCGTCCCCGACCTAAGCCCTACTGATAGTCGTCTTCATCGACGGGGACGGACCGCTGCTGATCGATCGCGTCGACGACATCGGCTTCGGCGTCGAAGGGAAGCCGAGGTGACCGCATGGCCATCTCCTCGCGGTGAATGGACTCCGCTGGCATAGCCATCTGGTCGCGGCTAGCATCGGTGCAGACCGACTACTTTTCGTGCGCGCGCGTCCGAGCCTGCGCCGTTCTCGGCCTCACCATAACACCGGCTGCAGTTCCCGCCGGGACGGGACCGCCGACATGACGTCGGATTACACCACCAACTCAGATCACATCGATGCGCAGCGCGTGGTTAACGGTGATTGCTTGGCACGCCTGAGCCTGAAGCCGACTAGTTCCGCCAGGGGCGCTCTGGACGGGGCGTGGTGGCCGCGCTCGAGGGATCCTTCCATCGAGCTTGGCCCACTGGTCGAGGAACTCGGAGCCCAGCGAACCCCGGTCCGGGGGATTGCGTTGACCAGGGGCGGCTGGGACAGCGCTCCTGGCCGAATCCAGCTCGCCAGCGGCCGGAAGGTCGCCGTGGACTGGGTGCGGAACGGGGACGTGAGCATGATCCGAATCATCGACACCAACTATCAGCGGATCAATCTCCTCGTCATCCCTGTCGACACCAGGCCAGCCATCGCTGAGCTGGCACTGACCATGGTTACCGACGGCCACGATCCCTGACATCACCACTTCTGATAGCCGCGACCCCTGTGTCCGGGCGCTCTGCGCCGAAAGCCCCCCATCCCCGGCCAACGAACACGGCGCCTCAGACCGCTGTGCCCCCGACCAAGTCTCTGGCATCCGACCCAGCCACGTCGTCGGCCGCCGACGCATCTGCCACACGAGTCCAGCTGAGCAGATCGATCTCCCCTCCCCGATCGGAAGAATCCTCGACATGACTATGGGCGAGAGGATCAAGACCCGACAGCAGCTGCTCGACCAACAAGCCGACGCCGCGAGAACGCGGGCAACGCCACCGACAAACGCCCGCACGACAGTGCGCACCTCGAACCAAAGGCACCGTTGACGAGAGCACACAGCACGCTCTGACCGCAACCCGCGCGGATCGGCTGTAGAGCCAGTCTGCTCCGGACCCGCGGGCAACCAAGTACATCAACCAGATACAACAACTACGGCGCGCCGAGAGTAATGCGTGCCACCCCGGAGGCCACTGGACGTGCGCGTCCGCCGCAACCTTGCGCGGGCCCGCCCGCAACCACCCGGCAACCCCACAAAGACGGGCACCAAACCCGCCACCGTGACTGAACCCACCGCTGACCCCGAAGGCAACCGCCGGGACAACCCCGAGGTCGAGGTCGCCCCCGACGGGACTACTGACATCGAAACTGGCCCAGCTGTCGAGGACCTGGCCCACGGTGAGCCCGGGCAGATCACCGTGGACGCCGACGGGACAGAAGCGCCCAGCAGCGCCTGTGCGGAGGACTTGGTCTGGGACGAGGAAGAGTCCCAGGTGCTGCGCCAAGCCCGCAAGGACGCCGAACTCACTGCCTCGACCGACGCAGTCCGCACGTATCTCAAGCAAATCGGCAAGATCGGGCTGCTCAACGCCGCGGAGGAGGTCGAACTCGCCCGGCGCATCGAGGCCGGGCTCTACGCCGCCGAGCGGTTAAGCCGGGCCGAGGACGCGGCCGAGACACTCCCCCCGCAGCTGCACCGTGACCTGCGCTGGATCGTACGCGACGGCCAGGGCGCCAAAACCCACCTGCTGGGGGCCAACCTGCGGCTGGTCGTCTCGCTGGCCAAGCGCTACACCGGCCGCGGCATGCCCTTCCTGGACCTAATTCAGGAGGGCAACGTGGGCCTGATCCGCGCGATGGAGAAATTCGATTACACCAAGGGCTACAAGTTCTCCACCTACGCCACCTGGTGGATCCGCCAAGCCATCACCCGAGCGATGGCCGACCAGAGCCGAACCGTCCGGATCCCTGTGCACATCAGCGAGGTGATCAACGCACTGGGCCACCTGAAACGCGAACTACTTCAAGACTTCGGCCGCGAACCCACCACCGAGGAACTGGCCAGGGAAATGGACATCACCCCAAAGAAAGTGCTGGAGATCCAGCACTACGCCCGGGAACCCCTCTCATTGGACCAGACCATCGGCGAAGAAGGCAATTCCCAGCTCGGCGACTTCATCCACGACCCCGAAGCCGTGCTCACGATAGAGGCAGTCTCCTTCACCCTGCTGCAGGAGGACCTGCACGCCATGCTGGCCACGCTATCCGAGCGAGAGGCCAACATTGTGCGGCTGAGATTCGGACTCATCGACGGCCGACCCCATACGCTCGATGAAATCGGCCATGTCCACGGAGTCACCCGAGAACGCATCCGGCAAATCGAATCCAAGGCAATGGCCAAGCTGCGCCACCCCTCCCGCTCCCAAGCCCTGCGCGACTACCTCGACTAATGATGTAACCACACCCGCACAACCCGTGAAGGAGACAGCAAATATGAACAACCACACCATAACGATAGAGAGAGTTCCGGGAGCTTCATCATATTTGGGCAGAACTCCAGCCCACGATTATCAGGCTAACTGCTCGTGTGGCTGGGTGAGCAGCCCGGCCTGGTTAAAATCCACTGTTCGTCGCGTCGCCGAGTACCACACGTCCGCGGCGAGTGTCACATCAACAGCATAAAACGCAACCGTACCCCGCACTCGGTGCTGCTCGCCGACGTGACGCGATACCCACTTCGCTCCCCGTCCTGCGACAGCAACACTCCGTGTGCCAATAACATGCCCCATTACCACCGGACACAGCTGGCCCACGGATAGACCACCGTCAGTGGTCCCAGGGCTACAGGGGGTCGGGTTCCCACGCCTGCGGGTCGGTGATATTGACGTGTCGGGCGTGGCAACTCCCAGCCGGAATGGCGGCCACCGTCACCACAATGTCGGCGTCCTCCGGCGTCAGCGGTGCAGCTGTGCTGGCCGGCGGCTGCCTCACCGTGCTGGTAGTCGGCGATGAGGATGTGCTGGTGCCCTGAGGGAGCCGCACCCAGCCAGCGCAACCCCTACCCTGGCGTTCCGACAGGATCGTTTTCCCTGGGTCAGCGCCGTACAGTCTCTCGTGAGAGCAGCCGCTCGTCCGGGAACGAGCGCAGGATCGCCACCACTGCCGACGCGGCATTCGTCACAATGGATCAGCGTCCGCGGCGAGGATCTACTGGTCGCCCAGGGAGACGGGACTGACGGACGCAGTCGATCTCCACCCGGGCTGGGCACGAAAGTGGGCGCCTCCCGCTCGCGGACCGCGCGCAACTTACTGGATCGACCGGTAAGACAATCTTCCAACGATCACCATCCTGGTCTGGTTGCCGGTCGGGTGCTCTCGGTCGGGCAGCAGTTCGCCGTTCGTCGGCTTGCCCTGCGCCTAGAAGCTGCCCTCATACACGGCAACGGTTTGACGGTTTGACGGTTTGACGGTTTGACGGCTTGACGGCTTGACGGCAAACTGAGGAGATGACGTATCAGACTGTCCACGGACCGATCACCAACGCGCCGTTGCGAGTCCGCCCGCCCTACGACCAGCGCGACGTCGCTGGCGAGCAGGCGACGAACGAGAATATTCATCAGTGGTGGGATCGTCGGCGCGCCGACGGACTGGCCGCGCTGCTCACACCACTGGAGGGTCTCGATGTCAGCGACTACGAACGGCAAACTCTGTACTGGCTCACCGGCCGGGAGGACTCCACCATCGGCGTGGTGGCCGCCCTGCTGCACCGCGCCCGCGACGCCCACCCGCTGCCCATGCCACCGCGATGAGCTCCCCCGGTGGGAACCCGCATAGGGCGGTAACGCGAAACCTCCAACCGCCGCCTACGCCCACCTCGCCGATTTCTCAAAGCTATGTCCTGGCCCATGGCCATCACCTTCGCTGACGCCAGGACTACGACCGCGTTCTCACCACGCCGGGAAGGACAGCCCGTGACCCGTCGGCCCACAGACGTGCACGACCAGCTAGATCCCGCCGCGGCAGCAGCCTCGGTTGGCGCCTCGCCGCCGATACCCGCCGAAGCGCCACCCAGCAAGTTCACCGTCCTGCTCGATCCCGACGCCGCCATTATCTTCGACCAGCTCGCCGTGGACATCCGCCGATTGCTCGGCCGCCGAGTCGCCAAAGGAGACCTGGTACGAGCCCTCATCGCCCTAGCCGCCGCCGACCTCACGCTGCGCGACCAGCTGCTCAACGAGCTTCGCACCCGTCCCCCGGCATGATGACACGCTGTTACAGCGGCTACCCGAAAGAATCCGATCGGCATCACCGCGACAATCCCGCGATGCTACTGCTGGCCACCACCCGGCGCCTGTGTGCCCTGCGGCGCAAGCTCAAGGCATCCCTGTGCCCCAGACCACCGGGTCCCCGACCAGGTCTTTGACAACCACCCAGCAACGTCGTCAGCCGCCGACGCGTCGTTGCCCCGACACACGGGCCCCTGAACAGACCGATCTCCAACACGTCCCGATCGGAAGGACCACCACCATGACCATGGGCGACAGGATCAAGACCCGGCAGCAGCTGCTCGACGAACAAACTGACGCCAATGCCCGGGCTACCCACGGCAACGACCGACATGATGAGAGCGCTCGCCCTCACCAGACGCATAACAGCACCGCGGAGCACGTGAACCAGGATGGGGCGGAGGTCCAAGGCGTGGATGCGGTGCGGCAAGAGTTGGAGCAGCTGCGCCAGCGGATGGCCGTGATTAAGGAAGAGGCCGCCGTCGAGGTGGACCGTAACTGGGCATCACCGTGGCGAACCCAAGGCATGTTCGATCTCAAGGTGAAAACCAGGCTGACGAGTCACCAGGAGTATCGATCACTGCAGGACCGCGTCCGGGACGCCACGGCTAGCCTGCCAGCGGAGTCCGACGCCGTCACGCAGACCAGCACGGCTAAGTAGGTTTGCTGCCCTACCCCTGGACTGGGCGCGGCCGAGTCGAAGGAGCCCGATGCGCCCCGAAGGCGAAGCGCGCGGTGCGTCACTCCGCGCACAGATCGGCGCCAAGTCGTTGACCACAGCAGGTAGCGAGTCGACGTGCTGAACGCTCTGTCGGTGCACGGAGATAGTCACGGGACAAGGGGCCGCGCAACGAAGCTGCTGAAGCAGCATTCTCAGTCAAACGTGATCAGGCCACGCGACCTTGGCGTGTGGGTGCCAAATAGGTCATCCACGGTGGTGACCTGCGACATCACCGGACCACAGTCATCAAGCATGATCGCCGGACGTGGCGGTTCGACTGCTGTATCTGATCTTCTGACAGCTCGTGGGCTAGTTGGGACTGCTGGCCGGTAGCTCACGATCGAAGAACCTGGAGATCCTGGTGCTTCGTCACGAAGTCGCCGTGCTACGCCGCCAGGTAAGCAGACCGCGTCTGTTCTAGGCGGATCGGGCGGTGTTCGCGGCGCTGACCCGGTGGCTGTCCCAGGCTGGCCGACTGCGTCGAATCGTCGCCCCTGCCAACACGCCACGCGTCGCGTCCACCTCCTGGGCGTCACCACCAATCCCAGCGGCGCCTGGGTGGCCCAGCAGGCACGCAACTTTCTGATGGACCTCGGCGACCGTGCAACCGAGTTCAGGTTTTTGATTCGGGACCGCGATAGCAAGTTCACCAGCGTTTTCGATGTCGTGTTCGCCAGCACCGGGCGAACGCGATCGCCGAACGATGGATTAGAACTCTCCGCCGCGAACTGCTGGACCGGATGATGATCATCAACCGCCGCGCCTACCACCGTCGAGGAGCCGCTCTGGGGAGGCCTTCCATGGAACTGCACGTCGATGACTTTGGTTGCGTGCGATGCAACGACGGCGAATGCCCCGCCTGTAACACGGTCCGGTACGTGGTCAACTCATCGCACGGGCCGATGGGCTGGTGCCGGTGCGCCGCTCTCGCCGGGACCCCAGCGCGCCGCTACGACGATGCGGCAGCCGCAGCCGCTTACTCAGACTGGACATTCGGCGGAACGGAGTGAGCGATCACGATACGGACGCGATCGAGTTGCCGGGCCGGATGAGGAACGGCTTGCGGCATCCGCGCGGTGACTCGCCTTGATCACCCGGCCCGTAAGCCGATCCGTTGGGGGCGACGGCGTCCAGCTCGGCTGGTCGACTGCGTTGCTCATCCATTGGTTGCGTGATGTTGGTGAGCCAGCGAACTGGTGGGCTAGAGCGGTGACGGGATAATGGGCGGTGGATACGCCGGGAGCCCGCCTCCCTGAGGGGCAAGCGGGCTCCCGGTTACGCGGTGGGATCAGACCGGGCGCACGCCGGTGGCCTGCAGGCCCTTGGTGCCTTGGCTGATCTCGAACTGCACGCGCTGTCCCTCGTCGAGGCTGCGGAAGCCGCTAGCGTCGATCCCCGAGTGATGCACGAAGACGTCGTTGCCGCCGTCGTCCTGGGAGATGAAACCAAAGCCCTTTTCCGCGTTAAACCACTTCACAGTTCCCTGTGCCATGCGATGTGCTCCTAGACAGGTGGTTGGAGCCCGCACCGTGCGGGGTCCGGCCGGCCCTGGTGACACTGGCCGGCGTCCCATTGACGCAAGCCCTCGTCTCCAACTTGTTCCCGCGGGCGTGCATCACACGAACACTGAAACTGAACGACCTAAATCAATACTACCGCGGCGCTGTGTCATTTGTTCGGGTCGCCGCCTTGGCGCGAGCCTGCGCCAGGAGGTCAGCCGATCGGCAGCTGAGCCGGCAGCCTGTCGTAGGTCGGCCACCCGACGTGGCGGGCCCATCTACCCCCCTTCGTCTCACCGACGCCGATCCCCACGCTGCGGGATTTAACCGCCACCGGCGCACTGGTCGAGCACGCGCCTGGAGGATGCCGGGAAATCATGTGACCATCATGGCCTCAGCGCCGCTGACCAACAGTCAGACCGACGATCCTGGAGGCGCTCGCCGGTCATGCCGCTGTCCGTGCGCACGGGTGCCGGCGCCGGCTATGCCGAAGCGGCCGGCAAGGGATCCCGCTGCGACACGCCGACGGAGGTGTTCGCCGAAGCGCCAAAACCGTCGGGCCGCCCGGTAGCGGTCCACGATGTTCTAGACCAGGACCGCAAGCCCACCCGAAAGCCCTGACAACACCAACGGTGGACCCAAAGCACGATCAATATCCCGCTCAGGGATCCGCAACGAGCGTATAGCTGCCATGTGCTGCACCAGGTTTGCCCGGGCCCGTTGCCTTCTCCTTCGTCTAATCAGGTGCACACCTACGTGATGGCGCTGGAGGACGTGGGTATGCACCTTCTTGGCTGACTCCTTAGACCAGGTGTTGGACGAGGGTGGCTGTCTCAGGCATGAGCTCGACAGTGCCCAACGCGCCGTTGACGATCGCCAGCTGTGGCGGGATGTGTCCGAGGTCGACGTCATAAAGCACCGGCACTAACAGATCACCAAGGGCGTGCACAAGCGCATCGTGCTGACTGAAATCACCGGACGGTGGCCCAGCCGAGCGGCCGACTAGCACGGCGTTGGCACGGTCAAACCAACCGGCCAGGCGCAAGTGGTGCAACATCCGCGCCGCCGTGACGGCCTCCGCCTCGGCGACTTCCACGTAGACGAGCAACCCCTCGGGCGCGTGTCGCGCGGCGAAGTCAGCAACATCGCCGTAGCGCGAGCCGGGCAGCATCGACACCGTCTCCAAACAACCGCCAATCATCCGTCCCGTCGCGCGGACCTGCGCCGCCGCAGGGTCCGGTGCGCCGAGCAGCTTCCACCGCCCCGGGGTATTAAGCGTCATCTCCCGCACGTGCGGGTGGAAGGCATAGTGGTCGTGCCGGCCGCTGCGATAAGCCCTCGCGGCACCCTGCCGCAGCACGCCTCCGGCGGGCGCGGTGGCCGCAGCCAGCCACGGCAGCAGCGGCTCGGGGACCGCGCACGGGGTGTCCATCAGGTTGCTGCCGTGCAGGGTCGCGATCCCGGTACCCAGTGTCAGCGGCACCATCACCGTCGTCAGATCTGAATAACCCACCAGCCACGTCGGCTCAGCCGCGCTGATCGCCTTGAAATCCAGCAGCGGCAGCAAATCGATGGCCAACTCCCCACCCCAGGGCGGCACTACGGCGCGAATCGCCGGGTCGACGAGCATCGCCGTGAGCTCGGCAACCCGGGCGGACGCTAGGGCGCTGGTAACACCGGATCCGTCCATACAGTCGCCGACGACCACCTCATAACCCAAGCCGCGCAGGTGATCAATGCAGAAATCCAGCCGGGGACGCATCTCCCCACTTACTCCAGCGGAGGGTGAGGTCACCGCAATGCGGTCACCGGGTCCCAGCGGCGCGGGGTAGCGAATGCTCACGCGGCCACCCTGCCAAATCCCGCGATCGACGCGAAACCGTACAGGCACCCCGCTGGCCTGCTGCCGTGCTCCACCGGGGATCCCCTACTGATACGCCGGTCGGCTTCCAGGAAATCAACGGGCTGCCGCTACGATTCGTCATGCGAGCACGGTGATCACAGCACGGTGACTCAGGAAGCCATCAGCAAGCCAGCGCATAATTACCCAAGGTGAGCCCCCGGATGAAACGTCCTCTACTGCCGCTGTGCGCGCTGTCACGTGCCGCACACCGCAGCGACCGGGCTGCTGCGGCGTTCTCGGAGTTCCCGCCACAGATCATCGGAGCGGGCAGGTGTACGGATAGGGATCCCTACCGGACAGGCTGATCAACCTGGGTAGGCACTGCCGGGCGGCGGCGATGTGGGTCATTTCCAGCGGAAGTGCACGAAGATTCGGCCGAAGTTATTCGAGTCTTTCTCCACCCGGTGGTACAAAGACTTGATTTCTTTCTGCTCCAGGAAGCGCAGCACACGTTTCTTGAGCGCGCCGGAGCCCTTCCCGGGGAATGATCTCGACCAGCGTTGCCTTCGTGGCAACGGCCTCGTTGATGATCGCTTGCAGTGCGCGATCGATGTCACCACCTCGGTTGTAAATGTCGTGCAGGTCGAGCCTGAGCTTCATACCTGACATGGTTGACCCGACGGCGTGATCGCAACAAGGCGACAGATCGTCAGTGTCCGGTTGCCGGGTCTTCCCGGACAAGCTGATCAACTTGAGTGAAGAGGTCCTAAGCGATTTGCGAGTGATGTTCGTTAGCGATTCACGGGCGGGTGCCGGGTCGGTTGGCTGCCAGGGAATTGCGGCGTAGATGCGCTCGCTTTTGCGGCAAGTGCGATCGGCGTCCGGTACCCGACCGTGTCGTCGCTGCCGCGGCGGCGCGGCGGCGCAGCCCACCGTGGCAACCGCGCCGTGTTGGGCTGTAAACAACTGGACGCGGCAACCCTCTCGCCCACGATCCGCCGCTGACCAGGCAAATCTCCCGCCATGCACGACTAAACCATGATGGTGGAGGTACCTCCCGCCATGAGCTGCAGGGTCCTCCCTGCGCCAAGGACCCCTCTACCGCACACCACCACCATCCGGTGGGACGGG
>DASUVX010000164.1:0-17134 GCA_036378735.1 Pseudonocardiaceae bacterium
CCCGCCGCAGGAAGCGAGCGACACCCGTGCCTGAGCTTGACCCAGAGGACGCCAAGCTGGTGACGTTGGCGCGCTCAGCGCTGGCCCGCACCGGCGCCCTGGAGGGCGCCGCAGTGCGGGACACCGACGGGCGCACCTACACCGGTGTCACTGTTGCGCTGCCCTCGCTGGCCCTCACGGCGCTGCAAGCCGCGGTGGCCGCGGCGGTGGCCAGCGGAGCGACCGGCTTGGAGGCGGCGGTACTGGTGGGCAGCGCGGTCGATGACACTTCGCTGGCGGCAGTTCGCGAGCTCGGACCGTCTGCTCCGGTGCTGCTGGTCGATCAGCGCGGCGACGTCAGCGATGTGCTGCGGGTGGCTGGTTAGCCGTGACGGCAGCCGCCGAAAGCACGTTCCGGGCCGGGTTCGCCTGCCTGGTGGGCAGGCCTAACGTCGGCAAGTCGACATTGACCAATGCCCTGGTAGGCCAGAAGGTGGCGATCACCTCCAGCCGGCCGCAGACCACCCGGCATACCATCAGGGGCATCGTGCACCAGCCCCATGGGCAGCTCATCCTGGTGGATACTCCCGGGTTGCACCGGCCCCGCACGCTGCTCGGCGAGCGCCTCAACAGCCTGGTCCGGGCGACGCTGTCGGAAGTGGACGCGATCGGCTTGTGCGTACCCGCCGACGCCGTCATCGGTCCCGGCGATCGGTTCATTGCCAGCGAGCTGGCCACGGTGGCCCGGCGCCGGCCAGTGTTCGGCATCGTGACCAAGACCGACCTGGTAAACCCTCAGCGGGTGGCTGAGCAACTCGCTGGCCTGGCGGAGCTGGCACGCTCGTCCGGCATCGGTGAGTTCGCCGAGATGGTGCCGGTATCTGCCGTCGACGGCTTTCAGGCGACGCTGCTTGCTGATCTGTTGCTGGCCCGGATGCCGGAGTCCCCGCCGCTGTACCCCGGTGGCGAACTCACCGACGAACCGGAGCAGACGCTGGTCGCCGAGTTGGTGCGGGAGGCGGCTTTAGAAGGAGTGCGCGACGAGCTACCGCACTCGCTGGCCGTCGTGGTCGAGGAGATGAACCCGCGGGAAGGGCGCGACGACCTGGTAGACGTCTACGCCAATCTCTACGTCGAGCGGGACAGCCAGAAGGCGATCGTGATCGGACGCGGTGGCCAGCGCCTCAAGGAGGTCGGCAGCCGTGCGCGGGCGCACATCGAAGCTCTGCTGGGTACCTCGGTCTACCTCGACCTGCACGTGAAGGTCGCCAAAGACTGGCAGCGCGATCCCAAGCAGCTGCGCCGTCTCGGTTTCTGATGGCCACCGGTGCGACGATGACTGCGTGAGCCTGTACCGCGACACCGGGGTGGTGCTGCGGGTGCAGAAGCTGGGTGAAGCCGATCGCGTCATCACGCTGCTGACCCGCCGGCATGGGCCGGTGCGGGCGGTGGCCAAGGGCGTGCGGCGCACCTCGTCGAGGTTCGGTGCGCGGCTGGAGCCGTTCGGGCACGTCGATGTGCAGTTCTACCGCGGGCGGACGCTGGACATCATCACGCAGGTCGAGACGGTCGACGGCTTCGGTTCCCGGCTGGTCGGCGACTACGGTCGCTAC
Organism: Pseudonocardiaceae bacterium; assembly: GCA_036378735.1. GTDB lineage: Bacteria > Actinomycetota > Actinomycetes > Mycobacteriales > Pseudonocardiaceae. The sequence goes on from DASUVX010000164.1 coordinate 1,593, forward strand.
ACCACTGGCTGCGCAGTGCTGGAGACCGCGGAGCGATTGGCCGGCGCCGAGGGGGAACCGGCGCTGCGGTTGTACCTGCTGGTGGTGGGTGCGCTGCGGGCACTGGCCGACGGGCAGCGGCCGGCCCCGCTGGTGCTCGATGCGTTCCTGCTGCGGGCGATGGCCGCCGCCGGATGGGCTCCCGCGCTGACCGAATGCGCCCGGTGCGGGCTACCGGGACCGCATCAGGCGTTCAGCGTCCCCGCCGGCGGTGCTGTCTGTCGCGGATGCCGCCCGCCCGGCGCAGCCACCCCGTCGCTTGAGACCCTGGAACTACTCGACGCCCTCATGCACGGCAATTGGCCCCAGGCACAGAACGCCTCACCGCCCACCTGCCGCGAAGCCACCGGCCTCATCGCCGCCCACCTCCAGTGGCACCTGGAACGCCGACTCCGCTCCCTACCCCTTGTCGAACGCCCCCGCGCTTAACGCATTTAGCGGAGGGCGGCAGGATGGGCCGGTGGTTCGAGCGCCTGATCCGCATCCGTCGGGTGCTCGGGCACCCGTGCTACCGGCGGGACGCGTGCCGCGGCATGTGGCGCTGGTGATGGACGGCAACGGGCGGTGGGCCCAGCAGCGTGGGTTGCCTCGCACCGAGGGTCACCGCCGTGGCGAAGCCGTGTTACTGGACGTGGTGTGCGGCTGCATCGAGGTGGGTGTGCAGTGGCTGTCGGCTTACGCGTTCTCCACCGAGAACTGGCGCCGCAGCCCGGAGGAGGTGCGCTTCCTGATGGGCTTCAACCGCGACGTCATCCGGCGGCGCCGCGACCAGATGCACGAGATGGGTGTCCGGGTGCGCTGGGCCGGGCGCCGGCCGCGGTTGTGGCGCAGCGTCATCCGGGAGTTGGAGATCGCCGAAGAACTCACGGCGAACAACAATGTGATGACCCTGACCATGTGCGTCAACTACGGCGGTCGTGCCGAGATCGCCGACGCGGCGCGCGAGCTGGCCCGCCGGGCCGCCCGGGGTGAGATCGACCCTGAACGGATCGACGAACGGATGCTCGCTCGCTACCTGGACGAACCGGACATGCCCGATGTCGATCTGTTCCTGCGGCCCTCGGGGGAACAGCGCATCTCCAATTTCCTGATCTGGCAGGCTGCCTACGCCGAGCTGGTGTTCCAGGACATCCTGTTTCCCGACTTGGACCGCCGGGATCTGTGGCGGGCCTGCGAGGCCTATGCCCACCGGGACCGCAGGTTCGGCAGCGCCATCGACACCGTTGCAGTAAACGCCCACTCCGCCAGGAGGACGATCCGATGAGCCACGAAAGGGACGCGGCGAGTCGCACCTCCGCGCGGCAGTTGCTCGACGCCGCCCGGAGGGCGCTGGAGCGCTTTCAGGACGTCAACGTGGACGACGACGGCTCCTTGACCTTCCAGCACTCCGAGGTGCCGTGCGCGGTGCAGGCGGTGGAACTCGTCGAGGGGCTGGCGATGCTCAGCTTGACCTGCGTGGTGGCCTGGGACGTCGTCGACGACGGTGAGCTGGCCGAGCGGGTCGCGACCCGGGCCGGGCAAGGACTGTTTGGCACCTTGGGACTGGTCCGCACCGAGCGCGGGGCCGATCTGATGCTGCGGTACGCCTTCCCGGCCGCCGGCTTGGGCAATGTGCCGCTGGGCACACTTCTCATGCTGGTCGTCTCCACCGCCTCCCAAGTCCGCACCGAACTCCTCCCTGCCTGACCCGACCCCGCCTTCCGCAGTCTGGATGCAGACTGCTGTTTTCGAGGCCCACAAAACCGCAGTCGCATCCAGACTGCGGTGGGGGGAGTCAGGCGGTGGCGCAGGCGGGGCAGCGGCCGGAGATCTCGACGGTGTGGTCGATTTCGGTGAAGCTGTGGACTTGAGCAATCTGCTCGGCCCAGCGTTCGACGGTGGGACCCTCAACCTCGATGGTGCGGCCGCAGTACCGGCACACCAGGTGGTGGTGATGGTGCGACGAGCAGCGCCGGTATACGGCCTCCCCGTTGGCGGTGCGCAGTACATCGACCTCACCGGCGTCGGCCAGCGTCTGCAGGGTCCGGTACACCGTGGTCAAGCCGATTCCCTCGCCGCGGCCGCGCAGCCTCTCGTGAATCTCCTGAGCGGACCGGAAGCCCTCGGTATCGTCGAGCAGCTTGGCCACCGCAGTGCGCTGCCGGGTAGAGCGCAGCCGGGGGGCGCTGATGGCACTACCTTCCCTTCGCACGGTGGATCCCGGCAGGGAGCGCTTTTGGCGCTTGTCCCGTGAGGACTGGCATGAGACGGCGCCCCTGCCGGGCCCCGGCGAAGGCCTGACGCCCAGGAGGGTGTCGTCCCGCGAGGACTGGTTCATCAGCACGACGCAGCGCCTTCCCGGTCCGCCGAGTGACATGGCCACGACGGAAGGGGGACTGGTGCTGGGGGTCGGTATCGACTGGGCGGAAGAGTTTCATGACATCGCTTTGGGAACGATGGAGAAAGGGGTGATTGAGCAGTTCCGGATCGAGCACGGCCCAGCCGGGGTAGACCGCTTGATCGGGCGGTGCCTGGCATTGGAGCCCGACCCGGCCGAGGTTCGGGTGGTGCTGGAAACTTGCCATGGGTTGCTGGTTGAGGCGCTGATCGATGCGGGGTTCACCGTCGTGCCGGTCAATCCCGATGTCGTGGCGCGGCGGCGGGGACCGGCGCGGAAGAAAGACGATGCCGAGGACGCCCGGATCTGTTGCCTGCTTGCCCTGGACCGCCACGCGGGGCTCAAGGCGCTGATCCCCCACGGGCCCGTCGGTGCGGAGCTGCGCGCGATCGCCCGCGATGACGACCGCGCCGCCCGCGACCAGCGCCGGCTGCTCAACCGGCTGCGCGCCGACCTGCAACTGACCTACCCAGCGGCGCTGGTCTTGGCTGGGGACGACCTGGGCGCGCCGACGCTGTTGCGACTGCTCGAGCACTGGCCCACCCAGCCCGAGCTCGCCACGGCCACCCCCGAGGAGTTGGTGGACTTGGCCCGCGCCGGCCGCCACGGCTGGCCCGAGCGCTTCGCCGACCGGGTCGCCGCCGCCCTGGCCGCCCCGTCGCTGCCCACCCGCGAGTACCTCATACGGGCCAAAGCCGCCGGGATCCGGCTGGCCGCCATCCAACTGCTCGCGCTGCACGACGCCCGCCGCGGCTGGGAACGTCGGATGGCCGAGCTGCTGCTCGGCGGCCCACGCACCGGCCGCGACCACACCGTGAAGGATCCCGACCCGGGAAAGGCGTTCCCGGGCGGCGAGATCTACCTGAGCATGCCTGGCCTGGGTGATCGTCTCGCCGCCCGGGTCGCGGGCGAAATCGGCGAGCACATCAGTCAATTCGACTCGCCAAACGCGCTGCAATGCTACGCCGGGTCCGCCCCGGTCACTCGCCGGTCGGGCAAAAGTGACTTCGTCGTCGCCCGTCGGCTGGCGCATAACCACTACCTCGGCACCGCGGTCCACCAGTGGGCCTTCTGCAGCCTCAGCCGCAGCGGCTGGGCACGCGAGTTCTACGACGAAAAGATCACTGCCGGCAAGAGCCACCACGCCGCCCTGCGCGCGCTGGGCAACCGGTGGCTGGAGATCCTCTGGCACTGCCTGGTCAAAGGCCTGCTCTACGACGAAGACGTCCACCAACGCAACCGCAACCGCGCCCTCAGACACGTCGCGTAGCCACGGGGTTGACAGAGGGTGTCTCATTCTTCCTCCACGTGGATCACGGCGTCGACCACGATGTGTGACAGGTGCTCGTCGACCAGCCGGTAGACCACCTCACGGCCGTGCCGTTCACCGTCGACCACGCCGGCGGATTTGAGCACTCGCAGATGCTGGCTGATCAACGGCTGCGTGACGCCCAGCGCGTCGACCAGCTCGTGGACGCAGCGCTCGTGATCGCGCAGCTGCAGCACGATAGCGATCCGCACCGGCGCCGACAGGGCTCGCAGCAGCTCGCCGGCCGCCGCCAGGGTGGCCCGCGGGCGGGTCGCTGCCGGGGTCGGCGCCGGTCGGCCGGGCGAATGTTCGTCGAGACTGGGATCAGGGAGACTGGGATCAGGGAGACTGGGATCCGGGAGACTGGGATCCGGGAGACTGGGGTCCGGTAACGCGTCCGCGGTCACACCCGCCATGCCGTCTCCTTCGCTCGGTTCGGGCCACCAGCCATAGTAGGTGCCCGCACCTGATCGAGCAGGTGACTCGCTAACGTCATTGTCTCACCGCTGCCCGAGGACACCCGTGATCCTTATCTGTCGCTTCGCTGTCGACTGGACCGGGCCGAGAATTTTCTGCCACGGGCGCGCCGGGCCCTCGGTCTGCTGACCGCCGCAGCGAGGTTGCCGCGGCGGGCAGTTAGGTCGCTCCCCGGATGACACCACCCGGTGGGTGCTGGCCGTGCAGTTCGAGTCGGTGGTCGCCGGCCGAGGCGCAAGGTGGCGCGCTGACTGACCATCCCAGCCTATTGGTGGGCGACGCCCAGCGAGGGTCCGGATCTATCGATCGCTAATCTGAGCGCACCTGTCCGTGACCCACCCGCTTGGAGTAGCCCAGTGCCCGCGGATCGCATCGAGACCGTCGTCAGCCTGTGTAAGCGCCGTGGCTTCGTATTCCCGAGTGGGGAGATCTACGGCGGAACCCGCTCAGCCTGGGATTACGGCCCACTTGGTGTGGAACTCAAGGAAAACGTCAAACGCCAGTGGTGGCGCGCCATGGTCACCGGCCGGGACGACGTCGTCGGCTTGGACTCATCGGTGATCCTGCCTCGCCAGGTGTGGGTCGCCTCCGGGCATGTGCAGGCCTTTCACGACCCACTGGTCGAGTGCCAGAGCTGCCACAAGCGATTCCGGGCCGATCAGCTCGCCGAGGAGTACGCCGAACGCACCGGCAAAGACGTGCTGGAAGACGACCTTTCCGAAATACCGTGCCCGAACTGTGGCACTCGCGGTGAGTACACCGAGCCGCGCGAGTTCAACATGATGCTCAAGACATACCTCGGTCCGGTGGAGTCTGAAGAGGGGCTGCATTACCTGCGGCCGGAGACCGCGCAGGGCATCTTCATCAACTTTCAGAATGTGGTGATGTCGGCCCGCAAAAAGCCGCCGTTCGGTATCGCACAGATCGGCAAGAGCTTCCGCAACGAAATCACCCCGGGGAACTTCATCTTCCGCACCCGTGAATTCGAGCAGATGGAGATGGAGTTCTTCGTCGAGCCGGGCAGCGACGAGCAGTGGCACCAGTACTGGATCGATACCCGTACTGATTGGTATACAGACCTGGGTATCAACCGAAATAATCTTCGGCACTACGAGCATCCCAAAGAGAAGCTGTCCCACTACTCCAAGCGGACCGTAGACGTGGAATACCGTTTCGGTTTTTCCTCCGGTCAGCAGTGGGGCGAACTCGAGGGCATCGCCAACCGCACCGATTTCGACCTCACCACGCACTCCAACCATTCCGGGGTCGATCTGTCCTACTACGACCAGGCCACCGACTCCCGGTACCGCCCTTACGTGATCGAGCCTGCGGCCGGTGTCGGGCGTCCCATGATGGCCTTCCTGCTGGAGGCCTATGCCGAGGACGAGGCGCCCAACGCCAAGGGTGGGGTGGATCGCAGGGTGGTGCTGCGGTTGGATCGGCGGCTTGCTCCGGTGAAGGCCGCGGTGCTGCCGCTGTCGCGCAACGCCGACCTTTCGCCCAAGGCCCGAGACCTCGCTGCGGTGCTGCGCCGGCACTGGAACGTCGAGTTCGACGATTCCGGAGCAATTGGCCGCCGCTACCGTCGCCAGGATGAAATCGGCACCCCGTTCTGCGTGACGGTGGATTTCGACTCGCTGACCGACCATGCGGTCACGGTTCGTGAACGCGACACGATGGTGCAGGAGCGGGTGGCGATGGATCAGGTCGAGTGCTATCTCGCGACGCGCTTGGTCGGCTGCTGAATCCTGGTCCTTTCTGGAACCATGGTCGGCATGGACACGGTGAACACTGAAGAAACCCGTCAGCGCCGGCAAGCCGGTGAGGCGTTGCGTCGCTGGGCAGCGCAGGGCCGGTCTTCCGGGGTGGTGCGAGTGCTGGAGCGGCACGGTTTCGGCACTGTCGCGACCGGGCAACTGCTGGCCGGCGCCGCCGATGGCGAGCGGGCGGGTGCGGTGTTCGAAGGCGCTATGGACGCCGTAGCGCTGCCGTTGCTGAGTTCCGCGGTGACCATGCCCGGTACCGCGAAAGGTCATGTCACCGAGCCGGACGCGCTGGCCGCCGGCCTGGCCTGTAGCGGCGGCGCGCAGCTGTTGGGCCACCCACTGCCCGTGCCGGCTGCCGCCGCACTGGGTACCTCGCTCGCCGACGGGGAACCCTGCGGTTTGGCCTCGACTGCCGACGGGTCGGCGGTGCTGGTGGCCGGAGGTGCTGGGCTGACCGATGTCGTGGGCACGCTCGGCGCTGCGGAGGTGGACGAAGCTGTCCTGGCCAGGCTGCGCGAACTGGCCCGGATCGGCGCGACGGCTACCGAGCAGGGTGAGGTCGCTGGCACCTCCGTGTTGATCGACGTCTGGGTGCCCGTGACCACCATGTTGATCGTGGGCGGCGGCGCGATCGGGACCGCGCTGGCGGCGCAGTGCGAACTACTGGGCTGGGCGGTGCGCACGGAAACCGAGTTGGAGCCGGCGATCGCCGCGGCGAAGGAGTTCACCGCCGTGGACGTGCTCGCCCTGCTGGATCATGCGCCGGCTTTCGATGCGCTACTGGTGGAACTGTTGCGGTCGGGGCGCGGATTCTGCGGCGCGCTGGGATCGCGGCACACCCAGGAGGTCCGGCGCCGCCGGTTACGCGCCGCCGGGCTCAGCGAAGAGGAGCTGATGGGATTGCACGGACCGATGGGCCTGGACCTGGGTGCCTCTAGGCCGGCCGAGACGGCGGTGTCCCTGGTCGCTGAGGTCATCGCGGTGCGGCGGGGGCGGTCGGGTGGGCTGCTGGCCACCGCCGCGGGCCGTATTGGCGGGTAACCTCCGGCTGAGCCGGCAGTCCGTAGGACTCGTGGTGTGCCGTGCGCTGATCCGGCTGGTCTGCGGCGCGGTGCTGATCGGCGCATTAATCGTCGGTGGCACGGTGTTCCGCGTGTGGCAGGTGGCTCGAGTCGACGACCGGGACAAAGCCGACATCGTGGTGGTGCTCGGCGCTGCTCAGTACGACGGGACACCATCGGCTGTGTTGAGTTCCCGGCTCGACCACGCCGCACGTCTGTGGCGGGCGGGGATCGCGCCGGTGATCGTCACGGTCGGTGGTCGGCGGATCGGTGACACCTACACCGAGGCCGAGGCGGGCCGCAACTATTTGACCTCGTATGGGGTTCCGAAGAACGTAGTGGTGCCGATCGGCGAAGGCCGCGACACCCTGGAGAGCCTCCAAGCAGTGGCACACCGAGCGGGCACCACGGGTTGGCGCACCGCTGTCATCGTCAGCGATCCGTGGCATTCGTTACGGGCCCGCACGATGGCCGACGACTTAGGGCTGCGCTCCTGGACCTCGCCTACCCGCAGCGGCCCGATCGTGCAGACTCGGACCATCCAGGCTCAGTACATCGTGCGGGAGAGCGCGGCGTTGCTGCATTACCGGTTCACCCACGCCCCAGCCGGGTCGTTCGGCATCGATCTCGGGTGAGCCTGGTGGGCTACTCCTACACCGCGCACGATCGGGCTCGGCTGATTTCCGAGCCGGCCAAGCGGGCTGCTCTACCCGGATCGGCACCCGAGCGCCGGAGCCCTTTCGCCCGGGACCGGGCCCGGGTGCTGCACTCCGCGGCACTGCGGCGGCTTGCCGGTAAGACCCAGGTGGTCGGCCCCGGGGAGGGTGACGTACCTAGGACCCGGCTGACCCACTCGCTGGAGGTCGCCCAGATCGGCCGCGGGATCGCCGTTGAGCTGGGCTGCGACCCAGACGTGGTGGAGACTGCCGGATTGGCGCACGACATCGGCCACCCGCCCTTCGGGCACAACGGCGAGCAGGTCCTCAACGAAGTCGCCGCCGGTTGTGGTGGCTTCGAGGGCAACGCACAGACCCTGCGGATCCTCACCCGGTTGGAGCCCAAGCTGATCGACGCCGGGACCGGGCGCAGCCACGGGCTCAACCTCACCAGGGCATCGTTGGACGCCACCGTTAAGTACCCGTGGCCCGGCGGTAATGGGAAGATCAAATTCGGTGTCTACACCGACGACGAGGCGGTGTTCGGCTGGCTGCGAGACGGCGCGCCCGACGGACGGCGATGCCTGGAAGCGCAGGTGATGGACTGGGCAGATGATGTCGCCTACTCCGTGCACGACATCGAAGACGCGATTCTGGCCGGACGCATCTCATTGGACACCCTGGCCGACCCGGTCGAGCGGGCCCTGCTTGCCGAGCTGGCCGCCAAACACTTCAGCGCGCTGCCCAGCACGGAGCTGGACGCCGCTGCGGTGGGACTGCTGGCGCTTCCAGTCGTTGACGCGCTGCGGCGATACGACGGCTCGCTGGGCGCCCAGGTCGCCCTCAAAGAGCTCACCAGCGAGCTGGTGGGACGCTTCGTATCGGCCGTGGTGTCAGCGACCCTGGCGCGGTTTGGGCCTGCGCCGTTGGGGCGTTACCGCGCTGACCTCGTCATTCCCGGTCGGGTCGCCGCGGAGGTGGCGCTGCTCAAGGCCATGGCGCTGCGGTTCGTCATGAGTGATCCGCACCGGCTCACGGTGCAGGCCGTGCAACGAGAGCTGCTGGCGGATCTGTGCGCGGAGTTGACGCGCCGGGCCCCGGAGCGGCTGGATCCTGCATTGCGTCCGGTGTGGCAGCAGGCCGGCAATGACAGTGCACGACTGCGAGTGATCATCGACCAGGTGGCCGCCCTGACTGACGCGCAGGCGATCAGGTGGCAGGCGGCGCTGCATGCCACTCGCGAGTAGTCAATATCTCATCTCGGGATCGTCGTAGTGCTTGAATTCGAGCAAGTTGTTCGAGGGATCGCGTAGGACGAACGCGTCGTGGCCTTCGCGCCGGCCGTCGAACCGGCGAAACGGCTCGACGAAAAACGGCAGATTCCGGGCCCGGGCCAGGTTGAGCAGCTTCTCCCAGCTCTGCCGCTCCCGGAAGGTGACGCCGAAGTGTCTGGGGTAGAGCGCCGGAGCGGTATCGATGCTATCGGAGAGGTGGCAGACGACCTGGTCGCCGAAGAAGTTCAGAGTGATCCGGTCGTCGTAGCGCCGGGCCAGCGTGCAGCCGAGGCCCTCGACATAAAACCGTTGCGCGTCGTCCAGATTCAGCGCCGGGATCGCCAGGTGAAAAACGTTCGCCGGATTGCGCATCACAAGCTCGCCAGCAGGGTCTCCGATCGCAGTCCCCGCCGTAACGTCTCGAGCCCGATCACGTCCTCGGCCCGGATATTGCCCAGGTTGACCGACGACCCCATCCGGCGCAAAAAGTAGGTTTGCAGCTCCTTGGTCGGGGCCTCGAACAGCAGCCGGTCGAGGTTGATACGGGAGCCCACAATCTCGTCGACCAACTCGTGGCGCGGCTCGCCGTCGGCTCGGCAGATCCCGCCGCGACCGCTTTCCCGGGCCTCAGCGGTGACGAGATGGGCCCCAGCGGCGAGATCTTGCTCGATGAGCGAGATCCAGCGTGCCGGTGCCAGCGCGTCAGAACGACGCATGTCCTTGAACCCGACCTCGCTGATGACGACGAACTCGCCGGCGAGCCGGGCCACCCACCGGGCTTTTTCCGTGTTGTCGATGGGTATCGTGCCGTTGGACACCTCGACGTGAGTGGCGCCCATGACGCGGCACAGAGTCAGCCATTCCGAAACCAGCCCGTCCAGCGCGTAGCGCTCGAACAGGGTGCCGCCGAAGTAGAAATCGATGCCGGCGCTGCGCAGGATGTCGATTTTCCGCTTGATGTCCTTGGTGACCAGGCAGGTACCCCAGCCGAACTTCACGAGATCGACGAATTCGCCGACGCTGTCTATCGCGTCTTCGAATTGGGCGGTGAACATTCCTGGATCGATGACCATCGTGAGCCCACGTTGCCGCGGTTTGGACTCGAGGTGCGGTAGGCGTAGTTGGGTGTCAATCACGGCTGCCTCCTCACATCCGCCCTGCGCCCAGCCGGATCGGCTCGGCGAGGACGGAAGGCTCACATCTACCAGAATGGACAGATGTGTCGGTCCGCGTGCGGCGCTTTCCGGTGAGCGCCAGGCTGAGTGGGCTGCGACGGAGGAGTTCGACCGTCAGCAGCGACATCGTGACGACGGTGACGAAGGCGAAGATCGTCGACCAGAGTGCCGGCAGCCGGCTGGACAGCCACCCAGCAGGGCCCAGCATCCATGCCCACAGCAGCATCGGATGCACCAGGAATACTCCGAAGGAGCGGTCAGAGCTGATCTTGATTGTTTGTGAGCCCAGACCGCTTCGCCGCCGTGCCGCCCACGCGACGCCCAGGGCGAACAACGCGGTGATCACGGCTAGGCACCACGGCACCATCACCGCCTGGAACACGTCGCAGGCGGTCGGGACGGGAACGCCGCCCCGCACCGACCACAAGAACCACCCCTCGGCCGCAGCGCCGGCGAGCAGCAGCGCCACGGCCACCGTCACCGGGTGCGCCCGCACCCAGTCCTGCGCTCGGTCGGCATGCATCGCTGCCACCCCGCCAAGGACCAGGTAGAAGACATAGCTGCCGACGAACGACCCGTCGTACTGCCACAGCTGCTCCGCAAGCCCCCCGGTCGGGTGCACGGCGTGCAGCCCAGCGTTGATTCCGACCTGCAAGGCCGCGCCCCCTGCGAGCAGCCAGTGGTGCCGGCCGCGGCTCACCTGGAGAAACCAGCGGAACGCGGGAAACAGCAGGTAGAACTGCATTGTCACGATCAGGAAGTACAGGTGGTAACACGCTGTGCCGGTGAGCAGGTTGCTCCCGAGCTGGACGAGCGCGGCACTGGGCAGTAAGGGCGTCGTGATCAGCGCCAGCCCGCTGTAGATGACAGTCCAGATCACGTACGGCGCGCCGATCAGCAGGAAACGGCGTCGCCAGAACGGTCGGACGGACAACCGGTCGTGGTAGCGGTGCACGAGCACAAAGGCGGTGAGGGCGAAAAACGCCTCCCGGGTGAAATGCAGCAGCATCTCAGCGCCACCGGCGGGCACGCTGTCGGCAGGATTGACGGTGGCTACCGTGTGCACCGCGATGACACAGGCGAAGGTCAGCACTCGAACCAGATCGATGGCATAGATGTGACCAGGGCTTGCCGCGCACCCGGTGGATCCGTCCGGCCGCATCACTGCGGGGACACCTCGAGGCGCCTGCCGGGGACGAGCGATGCCGGCAACCGGCGGCGCAGTACCTTGCCGGTCGTGGTCCGTGGCAAGTCTGCTACGAACCGGAACTCCACGGGACGTTTGACCCGGCTGAGCTGCTCTTCGCACCGCAACCGCAGCCGGCCGACGAGGTCGTCTCGCTGTTCGCCATCCAGTGCTGCGATCGGTCGGATCCAGGCCACCGGTACCGCGCCGAGCACGTCGTGCGGGCACCCTGCGACGGCGGCCTCCGCCACCGCCGCCTCGCCGAGCAGCACCTCTTCCACCTCTCCGGGATACACCAGCTCGCCACCGCAGTTGACGACGTCATCGCGGCGCCCGGTGAGAAAGAGGTACCCGTCGGCGTCGAGCCGCCCGAGGTCGCCGGTATCCAGCCAACCTGCGGCATCGAACCGCTCGGCGCATACACCGTCGGCATACCCGCTGATCACGCTCTCACCACGGATGCGGACCCGCCCGACGACGCCGGGGGCACATCGTTGGCCGTTCGGATCGACCACCACCAGTTCCACCCCCACCGGACGACCGACCGATCCGGCCGGATGACCCCCGCTCAGCGGGGTGGCGGTGATCTGGCTCGCTGCCTCGGTCATCCCGTAGCTCTCTACCACGGCGACCCCGGTCTGCGCCGCTACTCGCGCACGGACTGCGGCCGGCAGCGGCGCCGAGGCGGAGCGGATGAACCGTAGGCCCGGCGGGGCAGCCGGCACGTAATCGGTTGCCAGGATTGTGAGGATCGCAGGCACAGCGTTGAGCCAGGTGATTTCGCGTTCCACCAGCAGTGGCCAGAATCGGGTGCTGTGAAACCGGCGGTCCAGTACCAGCGTGCCACCGGAGAGGAGGGTGGCCAGCAGCGCGACGACTCCGGCATTGATGTGGAACAACGGCAGGGGATTGAAACCCCGGTCCGCGGCGGTGAGGTGGTGATGGTCGACAACGTTGCGGGCAGCGTGCAGCAGCTGGCCTTCGGTGAGCACGACCGTCTTCGGCGTGCTGGTTGAGCCGGAGGTGAGCAGCGCGACCGAGCCCGATCGCGGTTGCTCTGGGCGGGCTGTCCGGTGCTGGGTTGACCGGCGCTGTGTTGACCGCGGTAGGCCGGTGGCGGGGTCCACCAGGATGCCCGGGTTGGTCGCCCGGTCGCTGACGACCAGCCAGGGCCGCAGGGCGCGCCGGGTGCGTTGCATCTGCGCAGCAGGAGCCGCCGGGTCGACCGGTGCCGAACACCGGCCCGTGGCGATCACGGCGAGATGTACGGCGCAGAACGCAAGTGGGTCTTCGACGTCGACCAGTACCCGGGCAGCCGGTGGTACGCCGGCGGCGTCGAATTCCTGGCACCAAGCCTGTACAGCGGCGTGCAGCGCGGCGAAGTCGAACGATCGCGCGCTGCGCGCATCGGCGAGAAAACACCGGTGCGGCCGGCGCGCGGCGTGCTCCGCGACAACGTCGTGCACAACACTCATGGGCGCATCCTTACCTGGCTACCTGGACGTCAGCTGGGTACGAACTGGGAATACTGTCCCCTCATGCGACGCAACGTCCACTGGGCGGTTTTGAGCCTGGTGTTCTTGTTGGGAAGCATGTTGGCGGTGGTGCTGTCTGTGGTGTCGGCCAGGGCGCCGGCGACCCCGGTTACCGCTGTGCCACACCGGCCGGCGTCGCATCACCCGACATTGCCCCTGCTGCCGCAGTCGACCAATCAGTTCGCACCGGTCACCGAGGCGCACACGGTGACCGTCGACGGCGTCGCGCGAACCTACCGGTCTATCGTCGCGGCTCAACCGCCCGGCAAGCTCCCGCTACTGATCGTGTTGCATGGATGGGGACAGTCCGAGTCCTCCGTGCTCAGCATGACCGGCTTTCTCGGGCTGGCCCAGCAGCGGCAGGCTGTGCTGCTGTTACCTGAGGGGCAGCAGCGGTCATGGAACGCCGGCCACGGCTGCTGCGGCTTCGCCGGCGCTCACCAGGCCTCAGACGTACCGTTCGTGGCTGCGATCGTGGCCGACGCGTTGCGCCGGTGGCCAATCGATGCCCAGCGGGTGTACCTGGTCGGGTACAGCAACGGGGGCAAGCTCGCCTATAGCGCGGTGTGTGCTCATCCTGCGCTGTTCGCGGCGGTGGCGACCTACGGCGCGGTGCCCCTGTCACCCTGCGCACCGGGCACACCGGCGGTGTCGGTACTGCTCGCCGCCGGCACCGCAGACCGGGTACTGCCCTTCCACGGCAAGCCGGCCGGGTACCCGCCGTTGCCCTCCGTGGCGCAGGCGCTGACCTGGCTGCGCGCCCAGAACGGTTGCCCAGCATCGGCGCAGACCGTTCGGGACGAATCTGCGGTGGTCCAGCGATGGGAGGGTTGTGCGGGCGGTACCGACGTCGAGTCGGTGGTCTATCCCGGCCATGGACACGCCTGGCCGAGTGGCGGGTCGCCCACCACCGCCACCCTGATGTGGACGTTCCTCAGCCGGCATGAGGGGCACGGCGCACCCCAGCCTGGGTAGTTCGGTGCCGTTCACCGGGGACGCAGGCGTCCGAGCAGCTCGCTTGGCACCACCCGCACCGGGAACGGCCGGTGTGCCTCGAAAACATCGTCGCCGACCACCTGGGCCACGTCCTGGTACTGCCCGTGGGCACCGAGTTCGAGGACCAGCAGGTCGGGCACGTCGGGATCGAGCACCCAGTAGCTGGGCGTGCCCATCCGCTCGTAGGCGGCACGCTTGAGATTGAGGTCGATCAACCGGCCGCTCGGGGAGAGCACTTCGACGGCCAGCACAGGTGCCGCGGGAAGGTTCTTGTGGGTGAGCTCGGCAAACTGGGCAACGAGAACGTCTGGTTGCACCTCGTTGGAGATATCGGTCTGGACGGCGAACGGCGCGCCGACGACATACAGCTCTGCTGGGCACGCATCGTCGAGCAGCCGGTGTAGCCGGTACACGATCGTCTGGTGTCGCAGTCCAGGCGCCGGGCTCACTAGCAGCTGCCCGTCGATGAGTTCGTAGCGGCGGCCGTCATCGGGCATCCCTGCCAGGTCATGGACCGTGAAGGGCGTGCTGGCAAGGCCACTCATACTGGTCATGGTCCCCTCCTCGGGTCGGTCTGCCAAACCATGCCATGCGGGTCTGACAGTCCCTGCCCCTAGAATCGGCGCCCGTGGCTGGGCGGATCCGGGACGCGGACATCGCGCAGGTCCGGCAGCGCAACCGGATCGACGAGGTAGTCGGTGAGTACGTCGCGCTGCGCCGGGCCGGCGCTGATTCGCTCAAGGGACTCTGCCCGTTCCACGACGAGAAAACGCCCTCGTTCAACGTGCGCCCCGGGCACGGCACCTTCCATTGCTTCGGGTGCGCCGAGGGCGGCTCGGTCGTCGACTTCATCATGAAGATCGAGCACCTGGGTTTCGTCGAGGCGGTGCAACGGTTGGCCGACCGGGTGGGAATCCAGTTGACCTACACCGCCGGCGGCTCTTTGGTGCAACGTGACCGCGGCACCCGGTCCCGGCTGGTCGAGGTGAACCGGCTGGCGCAGGAGTTTTATGCCGAACAGCTCAGTTCGGCCGAGGCGCGGCCAGCCCGCGAGTTTCTGATGCAGCGCGGATTCAGCCAGGAAGCCGCGGGTAGGTTCGGCTGCGGTTTCGCCCCGGCGGGCTGGGATCAGCTCACCAAACACCTGCTGGACCGCGGATTTGCCGTCGACGAGCTGGTTAAGGCGGGCGTGTCCCGGGACGGCCAGCGGGGACCGATCGACCGGTTCCACCGCAGGCTGCTGTGGCCGATCCGGGATCTGGGCGGTGACGTGGTGGGTTTCGGTGCGCGGCGGTTGTTCGACGACGACCGCATCGAGGCCAAGTACCTCAACACTGCCGAAACGCCGCTTTATCGCAAATCGCAGGTGCTCTTCGGGCTGGACCTGGCCAAACGGGAGATCGTCCGGCGCCGTCAGGTTGTCGTCGTCGAGGGCTACACCGACGTGATGGCCATGCACCTTTCGGGCGTTACCACCGCCGTCGCGTCGTGCGGCACCGCGTTCGGTGACGAGCATCTGGCGATGCTGCGCCGACTCAGGATGGACGACAGCTTCTTTCGCGGTGAGCTGATCTACGTCTTCGACGGCGACGCGGCTGGCCGGGCAGCCGCGGTCAAGGCGTTCGAAGGCGAGCAGAATCTCTCGGGGCAGTCCTTCGTCGCGGTCGCCGACGACGGGATGGACCCGTGCG
>DASUVX010000165.1:0-24846 GCA_036378735.1 Pseudonocardiaceae bacterium
GTCGGCCCGGGTAGTTTGCGGGTGGCCGCCTTCGTCGTGGACATGGCGAAAGTCTTTGAGGACTTCGTTGCCACCGCGTTGACCGAGGCGTGGGCGCCGCTGCCCGGACACACCCGGACGCAATACCCCGCGCGGCTGGACGAGACCGGCGGCGTGCTAATGAGGGTCGACGTGGTGCACCTCGTTGACGGGACGCCTCGAATCGTCGCCGACGCCAAGTACAAGATTGAGTCCGACAGTGGCCGGTATCCCAACGCCGACCACTACCAGATGCTCGCGTACTGCACGGCGCTCCAGGTGCCGTTCGCGTGGCTGGTGTACGCCAGCGGCTCCCGCGGCCCGGTGACCCGCCGAGTCGTCAACACGGCCATCTCGATCGTCGAGTACCCGCTCGACCTCGCGGCTTCGCCTGCGGCGCTGCTCACCCAAATCAACGTGCTCGGCCACCAGGCATGGGCGGCGCCGTCGTCGGACCCTCGGCGCCACGCCGAAGCTTGATTCTGCTGACCGGTGACCAAGAACGGCACTGGCCCCCGACCTTGGCCAACCGGCCTCGGCGATCCCAGGCGAAGCCTTTCCAGGGTGTGACACCGCCGGGCTAGATGCGGCACAGCTAACCTGGAGTAGCCCCAGACCGCGTCGCACCGACTTGAGCAGTCGGTTACGACTACTCTTGTCGACCCAGAGATCGTGGCGGATGTCGATGACCCGCGGTAACGACGTAGCCCGGCCACCGCGCGGACAGGACGGGATGGATAACCGCGCGTGCCCCACTCCCCGCGCGGCCTGATGTCCGGCAGGGAGCTACGGCCTTGGCATGTTTCCTCGCTACACTCGGTAGCCCAGCAATCCGGCCCTTTGGCCGGATACGCTTAGCCACCAAGGCCCCGACGGGTCCGACGCGATCTGGTTCTCGATCGCGGTCCAGTGCCGGGCCAAGGTGGTGATCATCTGCCAGCTGGTCATGTTTCCGGACCTCCCTGCGAAGCCCACGATGCGAGCCCCGGCTTCGACCGCAGCGCGCGCCTCGACCGGATTGGACCGGATCTTGTGGTTCTTGGTGATCGCTACCCATCCGTGAGCGGCCACCCTGGGGATCCAGTCGATGTCCAGCACACCACGAGGCAGCTCTTCGGCGACTGGCTCGATCCCGCAGGTCACCGCGTCGGATCTGGCCCACATAAGGGCGTAGCCGACGCCGAGGATGTCCTCGTCGACATAGAAGCGGATCTGTTCGAGCGGCCGGGGCCGCGGCTCAGGTAGCTCAGGCGGCACGTCGGCGGGTCGTCTGGTAGGTCACAGCCTGCTCGACCTCTGCGAGGGTGAGCCCGTAGGTGTCGGCGACGAATTGCATCGGTTCGCCAGCGGTCACCAGATCGGTAAGGGTTTCCGTGCGGATATTGTTTACCGTCGGCTGTCCTTGGCGCCGCAGCGGGTGGAGCCACACCGCGGGTGTAGCGGGATCGGCGATGATGTGCTCGGCGGGACCCACGAGGTCCGGGTAGTACGTAGCGTCGGTGAAACGTCTGCTGGTCGGGGTCAGCAGCACGCCCTGTTCGGACGGCACCACCATCCACAGCTCTTCGTCCAAGCCGGTTGCGACCTGTGCGGCCACCAGCAACTCCTTACCCTCCGGGGCCAGGAACGGCCGTGCGTAGGCCAACGGGTAGTCGCGGTCGACACGCTCGCGCAGCCACTCCACCACTGGCCGCAGCTTGATCATCGGAACGGAACTGCGGAACTCAGATAGCAGCCGCGTCTCGACGAACTCGCCCCACGTCACCCACGGTGAGCCGGTGCGTTCTTGTCGGACTACGGGCTCGTAGATCCGTCCAGCTCGCTCGTAACCGTCGATCCACCGCTTGGCCGTGCCCGGCGTCAGGCGTAACAGCCGGTCGATCTCGGCATAGCTATAGACCGGACGCGCAAGCATCGACGCGACCTGGCCCATAGAAGCAACAATCGCACAGCGGCGTGCTGAGACCAACCGAGCCACGCTGGCCTCGCGGAGGTGTGCGATGGCGGACTTGGTCCCGCAGAAACCATGAGCTGATCGAAGCCGACGCTGAGGCCTGCCTCGTCTTCGCCGGCGAGACTACGGTGAAATCGGATAGTCGACCCAGGCATGGCCGCGGCCAGCGCGCCGTGGAGTCAAACGTGGTGCGAACTCAAGTCTAATAGTGCCGCTAGTGCACCCAAAGGTGTGAACGCTGCATCTGTTGTCGCTGGTAGCCGCCGTAGTCGGGGTGGTCCGGCCTCCTCGTAATGAGCAGGTCCGGGGTTCGATTCCCCGAGGCGGCTCCATCCTGACCAACGCTAGGGCGTTCGTCAGGTATGCGCTGATCATGGCTGACTGCGCCTTGTCGTCACATCCGTCCGCATGGACGACTGCGCTTCGCAGTGCCTCTGATTTCGCTAGCAATATGTTGACTCAAGTGGATCAGTGTTCGGACCAGGAGTGGCGAACTGGATCCCAGGTTCCCACGGCGGACAGCGTCAAGGCTGGGTCAAGGAGCGCTCCCGCGGTTCACAGCGCGTGGGCGACGTCGCGATCGACGAGCCGTGGGTTGTCTCGAGCAACTCGTGCATAGCCTGGGCCCCAGGTGGGATCCGGAATAGTGAGCCTGTTGGGTAGTTGCAGGCCCCGGCGATCGGCCTCGGAACGGAGCGCACGGATAAGCGCTTGGGCGTCGATGACGGTGGTACGGGCGATGGTTGCTAGGTCGGCTAGGTCGTGGTAGCGGCTGCTGGGCTGGGGTTGACCGTCGGAACGGTGATGGACCTCGATCATCGCGCACATTTTGTCGGCGATGTGGTCTGTGATCGGGTAGGCGCGGTAGGTGGTGCTGGGGATTCCGGCGATGGAGATCGGTACCAGGGGTGCGACTTCGTCGGGTGGTGCAGTCATGATGAGATTGGTAACGAGGTCGACGTGGAAACGGGCGAATTCGCGCAGCCCGAGGTAGGCGATGACGGGTACCCGCAGCGTGTGCCGTTCCTGAGTAATGCGCTGGCTAGGGTCGAGGGTGAAACGGAAGAAGTCTCCTGCATCGGTGCCGGCAGCCGCGCGTAGCGAATTCTCAGCAGCAGGCAGATCTTCATCTTGCCGGTAGAGGTCGATGTCCCGGGTGTGTCGCGCGTCGCCGGCCAGGCGGGCCAAGATGGCCGTAGCGCCTTTGAGGACCCAACGCTCGCCGTCTGGGCCGGTGAATATACGAGTGAGGAGCCGGTCGTAAGCAAATTGGCGGCGCAACGAGTCAAGCGTCATCCCTGGCTGGCCACGGGCGTGGGCGCGCAACAGGTCGGTGAGTGCTCGGTTCATTGCCTGCGGACTCGAGTAGGGGCGATCCGCTTCGGGACTCACGAGCGAGCTTCCAACACGAGTCTGTCCCGCTGCGGGTGTCCGGACATGGTCAGCAGCAGCTCGAGTAGGCCTACCCCGTCGTTGCTGGGGAGGTTGAATCGTGTCGCGAAGCGACTCAGCTTCTCAGCCACCACGGCCGGGTAGTCGTAGACCTGGTCGAGGACCTCCCGAACGATCTGTGCGACTGTCTCTGGCGCGTGATGGTCAGCGAGCAGGTCGGCGATCATTCTCCCCGCGCGGGTCGTCGGCAAGCCATGCAGAATGAGCCAGTCTTGGTCGGGTACCTGTGCGCGGTGCAGGCGTAGGTCGGGACGCCGGGTTTGGCGGCGCACCGGCAGGGTGAATTCGTGGGTATCGGCCCGCAGATCGCCGACGTCATACAGCACCGCGGCACTGGAGTGCGAGACCAGCGCCCGCTCCGGTTGATCGAGTCGCTCCCAAGCTGGTGTGGCCGGATCGAGCTGCAACCAAGCCGCGCGCAGCGATAGGTGACCCGGATCGGCGCTGCCCCGCAGCCGGTACACGCCATGGGCGACTCGCTCCAGAGCGCCCCCAGGATTGGCCAGCTGTGACAACGTGGACCAGGCGATACCAAGCTGACGCGCCTGAGCGCGGGTGACCATGCCCCATTGGCCTTCGGCGAGGTCCGACAGCCGTGCCACCGCTGAGGTCATGCTACGAAGTGTAGTGCAAACCGTATATATCGCAGCTGGACACGGTCCGATGACGGGTTAAATCTGCGGACGGGTCGTCACCTCGTCAACGCCCTTGTCTGCTGCTCAGCGAGGCAGTCGTGACGAACGGCATGGCGGCAGCGGCGGTCAGGACTATCAAGGTGATGTGAAATAGCGGCGAGCTGGGAGCACCATGGCGGGGCGTCGCTGACGGCGACAAAGCCGCGGTTGTTGCCAAGCAGTCGCTGGAGTTCCAAGGCAGGCGGTTCCATGTTCAGGTGGTAGGCACTTCCAGCTTCCAAGGTCGCTCGCTGCAGCGTCTCAACGTTGTGGGGAACGGGTCTACTCACTGCGTTAAGTGGCGATCGATCGACTGGCGTGCTACCCCGAGGGCGCGGCTTCGAGCGCAGCGCGAGGCTTCCGTGTGGATTCGCGACGCCGTCTCGTCATCAAGGCCGGGCGTCATCCCCGGCGCCGCGTGGGTCCACACCCCGTCGCTGACGGCGGAGGCCTCAGGCGCATGGCCGGCGGCCACCTCAAGGAACAGCGCCGGCTGGTGATCATCCAGAATGCGAAGCAGGTTGGCGAGGTTGCGGAGGGTGGTCCACTGCTGGATCCAGTTGCCGGTGCGTTCCCAGTAGTCGATGACCTCGCGGTAACCGCGCAGCGCGTCGTCGATGCGGCCGGTGTCGACTCGGATGGTCAGCAGACCAACCGATGCAAGTCCGATCAAGAACGTCGAACCAGCTGTGCGGCCCAGTTCGATGGCGCTGGCATAGTGCTGCTCGGCCTGGTCGCGCCGACCTGCGATGCTGTCAATCTCGCCTGTGACGTAGTGATGCATTGCCGCAGCGGTAGGTGACACCGCGACGTTCGCCAATCGATCGTTAAGCGCGTTCGCCTGGTCGAGATCGCCCGCGTAAGCCGCTGCGAGCACTCCGTTCAGAAGGCTGAGTCGCCAATGAGGTGCGAGCGCGGCGGCCTGAAGGCAATGTTCGACCACGGCGGCATAACCACCGCGGCTGAGCTCGACCATGCACAGCGCGCTTAAGCACCAGCAGCGGTCTTCGTCGTCGATCGCGCCATCCAGGCCTCGACGCGCGAGCTCATCGACATCGGCCAGATCACCACGCAACCATGCGACGGCCGCAGCGATACCCAGCACAGCGCCGGCGCGGCGATGCGTCGCGATCGCGGGATCCGCCGCAAGCTCGCGTGCCCAGGTCCAGACTTCGGTAAGATCGCGCAGCCCGGACGCCTCGGCCAGGCTGATCACCAATGCGGTCGCGTCGTCGAGGCGGCCGTCGTGGCGGGCCAGGCGCCACGCGGCGCGCAGGTTGGGAATCTCGCGGCGCAGGACTGCGTCAGCCTCCGGTTCACTTTCGGTGGCCGCGGTAGTACCGATCCACGTCGCGAGGTCGACGGCCCAGCGCAGTAGGCGGTTCGACGCTGCCCGGTCCTCATGCTCGGCCACCAAGCGATCGAGGCCGAACGTGCGCAGGGTCTCCAACATCCGGTAACGCGTCCGGTCCGCTGGTTGAAATTCGATCATCGATGCGTCGACGAGGTGGGCGAGCCCGCTCGCCGGATCGCCTGGGACCCCGAGGCTGACGGCGATCTGCTCCGCAGTCGCCAGATCGACGCCGTCAGGAAAGACCGACAGGTGCCGGAACAAGCGGCGTTCGTCGCTGGGCAGCAGCTCGTAGGACCACTCAATCGTCGCGCGTAACGTGCGGTGGCGCCCGTCGGCTCCACCCCGGCCGTCACCGAGTAGATCAAGCGAACGGTGCAGGCGGGCGTGCAGATCATCGAGACCCAGCGAGGACAGCCGCCCGGCGGCGAGCTCGATCGCCAGCGGCATCCCGTCGAGCCGTCGCACGATGTCGGCGACTATCCCGAGTTCGCGAGGGCCTGGCGCGAACCCACCTCGGACCTGCCGGGCACGATCCACAAAGACAGTCACGGAGGGGGCGGGGGATCGGTCGACGGCGAGCCTGTCACGCGGACCGGGCACCGGCAGCGGCGCCAGACGGCTTACGCATTCGGTGGGCAGTCCCAGCGGTTCACGGCTGGTCGCCAGCACGGTGAGTTCCGGACAGCCGTCGACCAGCGCGGAGATTGTGACGCGGACAGCGTCGAGGAGGTGCTCGCAGTTGTCCACCACCGCCAGGCGAGGACCGGCGGCGAGCAGCGCGACGCAGGCCGCCAGCACATCACCCCGGACGACGTTCAAGTCGAGCGCAGCCGCGAGGGCGTGCGGGATGGCCGCCGGATCGCTGACCGGTGCCAGGCGCACAATGGTTGCGTCACGGACGTGCCGAGTCACCTCCAGGGCGAGCCTCGTCTTACCCACCCCGCCCGGACCCACCACCGTGACAAGCCGTTCCCGGGCGAGCATGCGACGCAGCGCGGCTACCTCTGAGTCCCGCCCAACCAGCCGATTTCCGGGAACAGGAACCGGAAAGCGGCTGATGGCCTCCCAGGCGCCGCCGCTGGCAATCCGGCGTTCGAGTTCGCCGAGCGCAGGTGAGGGATCGAGCCCGGTCTCGCTAGCCAGCCGCCGCCGGTAGCTGTGGCTGGTGCGCAATGCGTCGGCGCCCCGCCCAGCCGCAGCCAACGCACGCATCAGCAGCAGGATCGCCGGCTCGCGTAGCGGGTCCTCGGCGACCGACTCGGTCGCGAGGCCGACAATGTCACCGCCCTCCCCCGTCTCCAAGGCACAGCTGATGAGCAAGTCGTCCACCTCATGGCGCAGCTCATTCAGCGTGACCGACCAGGCCGCGATCAACGGGATCTCGACGAGATCGGCGAGCACCGACCCGCGCCAAAGGGCCCGCGCCTGCTGCAGTAACTTGCCGGCTGCGACGGGATCAGCCGTCCCGCGGGCCGTGCAGAGCAACGAGCGGGCTTGCGCCGCGTCCAACGCACCCTCGACGAGCACGAGCCGATAGCCGCCAGGCAACGACTCCAGTAGCGACGCGGCGGGACCGAGGTGGCCACGCAATCGAGAGATATGGGCGTGTAAGGCCGCCCGAGCCGCATTGGGCGGATCTTGCGGCCACACCGCGTCGAGCAGGTGGTCAACCGCAACGGCCCGGTCATGCGCCCGCGCCAGCAGGGCGAGCACGGCGCGGCGTTTGTGACCGGGCACGTCCACCGCGGTGCCGTCGACCACAAGCCGCAGCGGCCCGAGCACCTCGACCCGGAGCCCGACACACCGTGCACCGGAGCCCGACACGCCGATCAGCATCCCACGTGAGCGCCGTGTCAGAACCGTGCAAGAGATGGGCTGCAAGCTGTCTGAAGTGGCCAGCATTCGACCGCCAGAGGTGATCATCATGACGACGACCACGGTCGGTGACCATGCTGTTGTGCTCGGGGCGAGTATGGCCGGCCTGCTGACCGCCCGCGTATTGGCCGACCTCTACACCCGGGTAACGGTGGTCGAACGCGATGTTTTGCCGTCCGACACGGCCAACCGCAAAGGGGTGCCGCAAGACCGTCATACGCACGTCTTGCACGCTCGCGGCCGGCAACTACTTGACGAGTTACGGCGTCAGGGAGCAGACAGTGTCTGCTGACCTGGTCGTCGATGCCACCGGCCGGGGCTCTCGCACACCGGTCTGGCTGGAACGACTCGGCTATCCGCGGCCCAAGGTGGAGCGGGTCGAGATCGGGCTCGGGTACGCCACCCGCCGCTACCGGCTGCGGCCCGGTGCAATGGGTAACGACCTGATCATCGGCACCGGGCCGATCCCGGCCAACCCGCGGGCAGCGTACATATGTGCCCTAGAAGGCGGCCAGCACTTCGTCACGCTGGGTGGCATCCTCGGTGACCATCCCCCGCTCGACCGACCGGATTCAACGCGTTCGCGACCAGCGTGTGCTTCCCCGATGTCGCGGAGGCGCTGGTGGGCGCAACCCCGGTGGACGACCCGGTGGGAACCAGTGCCCTTGTACGGCTTATTGGATCTCACAGTCACTGACGCATTAGTGTCAAAGGATAAACCTTACAAATTGCAGTGGCCGGCCAGGTGCTCGCCGTGGTCGAATAAAGGAGGAACTGCTATGGGCGCAACTATGGATCGCATAATGGTGGATGGAGTTGAGCTGGAGTACGACTCCAGGGGTTCAGGTGAAGCGGTCGTGCTCATACATGGCGCTGGTTTCGCAGATTCTTTCCTGCCCCTAGCAGTTGAGCCCGCCCTGCGGAACCACTACCGGATGATCCGATACAGGCGGCGAGGACACGGTGGAAGCACCCAGATCGATGGCGCAGTCTCGATCGCGGAACACGCGCATGACTGCGGGGCGCTACTCGGCGCACTCGATGTGAAGCAGGCACACGTCGTCGGCAACTCATACGGGGCCTGTATCGCCCTGCAGCTGGCCGTCGATTCCCCGGATCTCGTGTCCAGCTTGGCGCTTTTCGAGCCGCTGCTACTCGCCGTTCCAAGTGCACAGAAAGTCTTCGACGCGATGGGGCCGATCGTGGAGAAGTATGTAGCGGGTGACCGGGCGGGCGCGGTCGACGACGTCTTCTCTTTCTTGGATGGGTCGGACTGGCGAGAAGAGGTGAGCCGAACCGTCCCGGGCGGTCCCGAACAGGCGAAGGACGATGTGGCCACACTGTTTGAGTCTGATTTGCCATCCCTGCAGGAGTGGCGCTTCGGCGCTGAGGAAGCGGCGCAGATCAAGCAGCCGGTGCTTTTCTTATTCGGGAATGAGAGTCAGCCGTTCTTTATCGAGGGTCGGGACCTGGTTCACTCGTGGCTGCCGCACACCGAGGACGACGTGATGCCTGGAGCCAACCATCTGCTTCACATGCGCCACCCTGCTGACGCTGCGGCACGGCTAGCCGACTTCCTCAAGCGCCACAGCGTCGTCGATCAGGGCACGTACGATCCGGCCAATACGTTCCAGCTCAATTAAGCGTTCGGTGCAGTGGCACGACAAGTGGGTGGATGACGTCAGCAGTAATGTCGCCGTCCTCGAAGTCGTCGGTGGTTTGATCGCCGCAGCCCGATCCCAAAGCGGCGGCGCGCCGCTCCCGTAACCGTGGTCTTCTGGTTCAGTTGGTGACGCGTGCGGCTTCGGCGATGGCCCAGGCGGCGTTGATGAGACCGATGTGGCTGAACGCTTCCGGGAAGTTGCCCAGCAGTTCACCGGTGGCCGTGTCGATCTCCTCGGAGAGCAGTCCCACGTCGTTGAGGTAGTGGGTGCCCCGGTTGAAGACATCGCGGGCCCGATCCACCTGACCGGCCAGCGCCAGTGCCTGGGCCAGCCAGAACGTGCACAGCAGGAAGGTGCCCTCTTCCCCGGCCAGCCCATCCACTGCGCTGGCGCTGCGGTAGCGGTAGACCAGACCGCGCTCGTCGGTGAGCCGGTGGGCGATGGCTTCGATGGTGGCCAGCATCCGGGGGTCATTGGCGGGCAAGAACCCGACGATGGCCATCATCAGGTTGGAGGCGTCCAGGTCAGTGGAGCCGAAGGATTGGGTGAAGGACTTGGCGGTGTCGCTCCAGCCGTGCTCCAGGATGGTGGAGCGGATCTTGGCTGCGGTGGCCTGCCAGCCCGGCACCTTCTGCTGCGCGCGCAGCGCCGGTGCTAGCGCGATCGCCCGGTCCAGCGCCACCCAGCACATCAGCTTCGAGTACAGGAAATGCCGCGGTTCGCCGCGCACCTCCCAGATGCCCTGGTCGGGTTCTCGCCACCGGATCGCGGCGTTGTCCGCGCAGGCCACCAAAAACTCGCGCCACGCCGTCGCGCCCGGGTGGTCGGGATTGAGCTGATCGAAAAGCCGGTGCGCGGCGCTGAGCAGCTCGCCGTAGACGTCGATTTGGCGCTGGTTCCACGCACCATTGCCGACCCGGACTGGCCGGGAGTCGCGCCAGCCACGCAGGTGTGGCAGCTGGCGTTCGGTCAGGTCTTGCTCGCCGCCGATACCGAACATGATCTGCAGCTCCCGACCGGAGTGCACCGAGCCGGCCGCGCTGACCGCTAGCTGATCGAAGAACTGGTGCGCCTCATCCGGGCAGGCCGCCACCCACAGCGCCTCCAGGGTGAAGCTCGCGTCGCGCAACCAGGTGTAGCGATAGTCCCAGTTGCGCTGCGCGCCCACTGCTTCGGGCAGCGATGTGGTCGGGGCGGCGACGATCGCTCCGGTGGGCTGGTAGGACAGCGCTTGCAGCACCCGGCCGCTGTGGTGCACCAGCTCCTGCCACGGACCTTCGTAGCCCTGGTGCGCGGCCGACCAGCCGTGCCAGGCGGTGATGGTCTGCCGCAACGCCGCATCAAGTTCCACGGTGGGCAGAGGCGCCGGGAATGGTTCGGAAGTCGTGCGGTGTTGCAGGCCGAGCAAGATCCGCTGCCCGGCGTGCAGCAGGAACGTTCCGGTACCGGCACCCTCAGCGATCCGCAGCGGCTCCGGGCAGGACAGGATCAGCACATCAGCCCCACCCCGCACCAGCACACCCCCGTCAATAGCCGTCAGCAGCGGCGTCACCAGGCCATCCTCCGGGCGCGGGGCGAACTGCACCTCGACACTCACCTCACCGGTGGTGCACTCCAGCGCTCGGACCAGCAGCCGGGGCGCGCTTGCACCCAGCCGGTGCGGGTCGTCGTCGGCGCCGGTGGCCAGCGCGTCGGTGAGCATTAGAGTGCCGCTTGGAGTGTCGAAGGACGTCTGGAGCACCATCGTCGCGTCCAGATAGCGGCGCGTCACCGCGGCCTCCCCGGCCGCGCACACACTGAAGTGCCCCGCGTCGGCATCGAGCAGCCGGCCGAACACCGCGGGGCTGTCGAATCGGGGAAAGCACAGCCAGTCCACCGAACCCGCCCGGCTGACCAGGGCAGCGCTGTGCCGGTCGGAGAGCAAGCCGTAGTGGGCGATAGGAGTAGTACTCATCGACTACCTCCCCGGTGTGGTGGCGCGGAGCTTGCTGAATTTTCAGTGTCAGGCCGCGCCGACAGGCGAGCTAACCTGCTCGGAAGCGGATTGACATCGATTGCGGGCGGAGCAGTCAGCGCACGGTGTCTGGAAGCGGATGCCGACCGCGACACGCCGCAACCGCTTCCCAGGATGTCACCGGCATCGGCGGCGTTGACCATCTCGCCGCGCACCCGATCTTCGGAGATGCCATCGCCACCTTCGCGCCGCACACCAGCCAGCGGCGGATTTACTAACCGCCATGAACGCACTGCACCCGACTCCAGCGCCAACACAGATCCGATTGCCCACGCTGCCGGCAGCCTTCCCGACCACCCGGGACACCATCCACCGAGTAGCCGCCCACATTCTCGGCCGTCGCCGTTATGCCCTGTCGGGCAAGTTCGGGCTGCGCGCCACACCTGGTGGTATCGGCACCCCCGCCTTTGGACCCGATCACGAGGTCGTGCGCATCACCGCCACCATGCTCGTGTGCGAACGAACCGGTGCTACCGCCCGCACCACGTCACTGGATTTGCGGACTGCGACGTTGCTCCACGCGGCGACCCTGGTTGGCGTCGACTTGTCGCAAGGCTTCGAGGTGGGCCAGGACACTCCCTCGTCAGGGGACCCGAACACGCCGCTGGAAATCGACGCCGCAGCGGCCCTCGCGCTGGCGGAATGGTTTCGCTACGGCTGGGCCGTTTTAGACGCAGTCCTGGCGGCGGCAAGCCCGCATACCCAGCCCACGGTTATTCAGCTGTGGCCGGAACACTTCGATGCGGCGTTCGACCTTGCGGTGACAGGCGGGCGCCGTACCAATCTGGGCGCCTCTCCGGGTGATAGCTACTGCCCGCAGCCCTACCTTTATGTCGGCCCATGGGATGGCAAGCGGCCCAGCGGGTCGAACTACTGGAACGCCCCATTCGGCGCGGTGCTCAGCTACGACGAACTGCGTGCCAGCGAACATGCGGTCGCCGCCGGTGTCGCATTCCTCCAGCGCGGCATCGACTTGCTCACCTCGTGATCACGCCGCGGGAACGTGGTGCGGACTCAGGTCAAACGGTGCCGCCTAAGTCACCTAAAGATGTGGTCACGCCGGGCGCGAGCGTGGAGGCATCGGCTCACCCGGCCCACCATCGGCACGGGACTACAGCACCCACTGACGCCACCTTTCCTGGAGAAAACCTGGGAGTTGACCACAGCTCGAAACCTCAAGGTAACGGAGCGCGATGAGCTGGCAGGGACGCGTCGGGGAACAACCGTCCCCACTGAGAGGGAAGGATCCGCATGCGAGTTGCACAGGTGTTTACACCGTTCCCAGCTGGGAATCGTGGCAAAGAAGACGACCACAAGAAACACGGTCGCGAGGAACGCCACGAGCACCATGAGCACCACAAACACCACCACGGGCACTACGATCGCTACCACCGGTGGTGCTGGGATGACTAGACACTGACCAGCTCGAACCGCGGGCCCCTTGCGCACAGCAAGGGGCCCGCGGCATGCACCTGCGAGGATCACGCTGACAGCTACGCCAACGCGAGCACTAACACCCGGCCCACGCCCGTAGTGGCCGTGTTCCGGCCTCGTAATGAGCAGGGCCGGGGTTCGATTCTCCGGGCGGCTCCACCTCTCATTTGCAACGTATCACCATTTATCTGGCGAAATCGACCGGTTCGTACCGATCGGCGGCAATCGTGCGTATCAACTACCTACCATTGATGTTTTGATTGGTTGGGACATTGCGTCAAGTGGGGTAGCTAACTATGCTTATTTCCGGGCGCGTATTACAGTCAGTAAAGTAGTACTACACTTGCAGGTTGGGATGCTTGAAGCCTCGCGGCGAGGACAGCGGCGCCGCAGTATCTGCGGCCGGGACGCCGGCCAGGGGAGCAACCTAGTGATCGACTCTGCGGCTCTGTACCGGGAGTCTCGTGAGCGCATCGCGGCGTTCGTGCGCAGCACCACCGAGGAACAACGAGCCGTCGTCGTGCCCGGCTGTCCAGAGTGGACTGTCAGCGACACGGTGGCGCATCTGGCGGGCGGAGCCGTTGACATCGTTGCTGGCTACTCCGTAGCGACAATTTCCACCGACGAGCACACTGCCAACCAGGTGAAACAGCGCCGGGGCCGTTCCCTTGAGGAGGTGCTTGCCGAATGGGAGAGCGTGGCGGAGGGTGTCGAGAGAATTATTGCGGCGCAGACCCTGCCGATCGAATTAGTCAGTGATGTGCTCTCCCACGAAGCTGACATCCGGGGTGCGCTGGGCGCCGGACGACCGCCGAAAGCCGCGTGGATGGCTGCCCTCAATCTTGGTCGTCCCCGCCTCACTAAAAGGCTCGGTCATTTAGGCGAACTTACGATAATCGATGGCGAAGATTGCATCACCGTGGGGTCTGGAAAGCCTGCGACGATAGTTGAGGTCGACCTCTATGACTTCTGGCGGTCGGCGCTCGGTCGGCGTAGCCGGAAACAGATGACCGCATGGAAATGGTCTGGCGACTTTGAACCCTATCTACAAGAGATCCCCGTGCTCGGTCCCACACAAATGGCCCTTAGCGAACCACCCTAGTCTAGACATCCTGGTGTGGCGGCGCTCGATGCGCCTCGCGACCGGGGGGCCTTAGATCGAACTCGCGTTAGCTTGCCGCGTTGGTACCAGCCCGCTGGGTGGCGAGGAGGTGGGTGAAAAAAATTTGCATGCCACCCTACAGGCCGCTGGCTCACCGCACACCCGGACCATCCCCAACTCGTCCCCACCCACTGCGGTCGAATCGGTGCAGGCAATCCAGGCGGTGGAGGCGATCTGGGACGATGCCGACACCTAGCGGTTCCGGTGACCTATCAAGGCGGGGCTGTGGTGTTCGACCGGCTGGTGCCGACCGGCCCACCACCCCGCCCCAAGTCGAAACCGGTCACCGTGCAACGCCGGCCCCATCGTGCAACGCAGTTGGCGAGACTGGTAGGCCATCCATCGGCCCAATTCCACCCACCACCCTGGCTCGGCGGATCGCTAGGCCGCTATCGCGTTTACACGGCACCGGATCTGATCCGGATCCGCGAATAGCAACGATCTGCTTTTAACCTACTCAGGTTTCGGCATCTCGACTGTTCCCGACTCCCCGGTCGCCGGAACCGTGGTGACCGGCACGGAAGAATCGACGTTATCGAACTCCTCCATACGTTGCTGGTAGTCGGCGGAGGCAAGCTCTTCTGCGTGCTCCTCGTTGAGGCCGCCGTTCTCCTCGTCGCTCTCGGACTCGCCACTCTCGGACTGTGCGTTGAGTTCGGTGCTCTCTGCGCTCTCGGTAAGATCGGTGTTCTCTGCGCCCTCTGTATCAGTCATCGCCAAATCCTACTCTCCAAACTTGACGTTACCGTAGGCAGCTTCTATACCCGCCGGGGAAGATCAGTAAACAAACGAATTGCTGGTTAGCGACCCTTGTCGTAGCCGGCGCGGCGCAGCGCGTCGGCGAGCGGCCTTGCTGCGGTGAGGTGTGTCAGAGAACGGCGCCCCCTCGGCGGGTCATCGAGCCGCAACGACAAACCGAACTGGCGCTGCGCGGCGACACCACTTTTGGTGCCGGCGGACGTGGCCCACCCAACCGACGCGCTTCTGGCCATGACGGTAGGGCGGACGGCGTGACCGGACGCCGGCGCAGCCCGCGGAGATTATTCGGGCGTCTCAGCCAAATCAGGGCAATTCGGTTGGTCAGAGGCGCCCCCGGGGATTCGTCGCTTCTTACGCTGCGTTGCGTGTTTTGGAGAAGCTTCCCGCCGGTGATGTTGCGGCGTTCCTGAGACGAGCGCGCAAGATGGTGGAGTGGAGGGACGTGAGGCTGTTGCCCGCCGGTACGGCGAGCACCTGAGCGACCACGACCTGCTAGTTCTCGCCGAAGGGCGGGCCGCGCAGGTGCCGGTGCTGCGGCGGGAGCCCGCCCTGGTGCTGGACCTGCTCGACCGCCCAACCGTGACCGATGCCGTTCTCGCAGTGCACCGCGATGAGCCAGGACGGTTTCGCTACGTGTCGCCCTTCCTGGTGTTCGCCTCGGCGGTGCACCGGATCAGCAACGCGCGCGGTCGGCCGCTCGCCGCTGGCTAGCTGTCCGTCTTAGGTACCGCAGTAGGTGACGTGGGGACCGTAGCTCGCGGGTGCCGGCTCGGCGTAGGGCTCCAAGCCTGGACGCTGGCTGAACGGACGAGTCACGACTTCGACGAGGCGGCGAAACGGCGCCATATCGCCGTCGGTGGCGGCGGTTAGCGCCTCCTCCACGAGATGATTGCGCGGGATGTAGACCGGATTGACCCGGTCCATGGCCGCCGTTACGGCGTCTCGGTCGGCTGGCAGCAGGGCCTGCCACCGCCCAGCCCACGCGTCGAACGCCTCCGGCTCGGTAAACAGGGACCGCGCCGAGTCTCCCCGCAGGTGCGACGACAGCGCCCGGAAGAACTGCGTGAAGTCCACCCGCTGCGCGTGCAGCAGTGCCAGCAGGTCCTGGATCAGCGATTGATCCGGCGCGTCGAGACCGAGCTTCGCGGCCATGCCGCTTGTCCAGTAGCCCTCGTAGCGCTCGGCGAAGGCGCTCACCGCCTCGGCGGCGGCCTCAACCGCCGCGTCGGTGTTTCCGTCGATCAGCGGCAGCAACGTCTCGCCCAGCTGCGCCAGGTTCCACTGCGCGATCCCGGGCTGGTTGCCGTAGGCGTAGCGGCCACCGTGGTCGATCGAGCTGAAGACCGTCGCGGGGTCAAAATGGTCCATGAATGCGCAGGGGCCGTAGTCGATGGACTCCCCGGAGATCGTCATGTTGTCGGTGTTCATCACGCCGTGCACGAACCCGACGAGCATCCAGCCGGCGACGAGCGACGCCTGCACGTCGATGACGCGCTGATAGAACTCCAAGTAGGGGTTCTCCGCCTCGGCCGCGTCGGGGTGATGGCGCGCGATCGCGTAGTCGGCCAGCCTCCGGACCAGCGCCGGGTCGCCGGACGCGGCGGCGTACTGGAACGTGCCGACACGCAGATGGCTCGCCGCGACCCGTGCGAGCACCGCACCGGGCAGCCTCGTCTCCCGCACCACCTGCTCGCCGGTGGCCACCACCGCAAGCGCCCGGCTGGTGGGAATGCCGAGCGCGTGCATCGCCTCCCCGATCACGTACTCCCGCAGCATCGGCCCGACGGCCGCTTTCCCGTCCGCACCTCGGGCGAACGGGGTACGACCGGAGCCCTTCAGGTGCATGTCGCGGCGGCGCCCTTCACGGTCGAGCAGCTCGCCGAGCAGCAGCGCCCGGCCATCGCCCAGCCGGGGCACGTAGCCACCGAACTGATGGCCGGCATAAGCCTGCGCGACTGGGCGCACCCCGTCCGGAACCGCGTTGCCGACGAGCAACGCGACGCCGGCCGGCTTTCGTAACTCCTCGGCGTCGGCGCCCAGCTCGGTAGCCAGTTCTTCGTTGAGCATCAGCAGGTCGGGCGCCGGCACCGATGCCGCCGTCCACGGCTCGGATAAGCGGGGCAGTTCGCGAGCGTAGGAGTGGTCAAATTCCAACAGTGACTGGGCGGCGACGCTCATGATCCCGAGGGTACGCGTTGCGGCAGGTACGGTCATGTTGAGTCCGCGACCCGCTGCATCGCGTGGAGCACGTGGGCGGCGCCGTCCTCGGTGGCCAGTTGAGTGGCGAGCAGTTGCGCGCGGTGGCGCAAGGCGGGTTCCGCTACCGCGTGCCGGAGCGCTGCTGCCAGCCGGGCGACTGACAGTTCACGCAGGGGAATGGCGGTACCGGCCACGCCCAGGGCGGTCAGTCGTGCCGCCCAGACTGGCGTATCGAACTGGGCCGGTAAGGGTATTGCGGGAATACCGGCTCGCAAGCCAGCCGCGGTGGTACCCGCACCGCAGTGGTGGACCA
Source organism: Pseudonocardiaceae bacterium (assembly GCA_036378735.1). Classification (GTDB taxonomy): domain Bacteria; phylum Actinomycetota; class Actinomycetes; order Mycobacteriales; family Pseudonocardiaceae. The sequence continues at coordinate 16,873 of DASUVX010000165.1, forward strand.
CGGCCGCCATCTGTGGAAACAACCAGTCGTGGGGTACCTCGTCCACGGTCAAGACGTCGTCACCAGTGACGGACAGCCCAGACCAACCGGCTTGGACGATCGCTCTCACCCCGGCCTGCCGCAGTGCGGCGCCGACGGCAGCGCTGAGTCGCTCGACATTTGGGACCAACCGGCTGCCGAACCCGACGAACGCTGGGGGCGGTCCTGCCTGCAAGAAGTCGATGAGCTGAGCAGAGGATTGCCAGGCCGGATCCTGGTGCGGCCACCAGTATCCGCACACTTCCATGCCAGCCCGCCAGTCCGCTGGGCGCGCCACCACCGCTGGGGAGAATCCATGCAGCACCGGCCATCCACGCCGCCCCGCTCGTCGCCGTTCGGCGGCGATGGTCAGCGCGGGCAACCCGAGGCGTCGACGCAACTGCCGCACAGCGGGGTACAGCAACTGGTCGATCGCCGCTTGGGTGACGTTGCCCACCAGGTAGTTGCCCCATGGCCCGAGCGGCCTGGTGATCGGTACCGGTGCCTGGAACTCGCGGGGCACAACGTCGCCGTGCGAGCCCGCAGTGGCGATAAGGATTCGCACGCTTCCCCCAGCATTCGACAGCCGGCAGGACCGGTGGCGCAGCTTAGTGATCAGCTCCTATCCAGTCTCACCGGGAGATGAGGCTGCCCGGCAGCGCGGTGAGTAGCTCAGCGGGGCCTTCATAGATCTCCGCGGCCCCCGCTTCACGCAGCTCATCGCGACCGGTCCCGCCGGTGAGCACGGCGATGCAGGCCAGTCCGGCTTTTTTACACGCCTGGACATCCCAGATGGTGTCGCCGACGAACACCGCCGCTTCGGGGCCCACCTCGGCGCGCTCCAAGGCGATCTGCACGATGTCCGGCGATGGTTTGCTTTCTTGCGCGTCGGTGGCGGCTGTCGCGGCGGTGATGATGTCGTCAGCGTCCAGCGCGTCGCGCAGTGCGCGCATTTCACGCTCGTTTGCCGAGCTCGCCAGCACCACCCGCAGGCCGCGATGAGCGCAAGCCCGCAGCAGATCCGCCGCGCCATCGAAGGCCCTCAACCGCGGCCAGTACGGGGCATACAAGGCCGTGTGGGCATCTCGGAGCTCGTCGTCAACCGCACGGTCACGGTCATCCGGCAGGAGGTGGTCGAGCAGCTTGTCCGACCCCATCCCGATCGCCCGGTGGATACGCGCCATCGCGACGTGGTGACCGTACTGCCGAAACGCCTCCCACCAGGTCACGGCGTGCAGGTAATTGGTGTCGACGAGAGTGCCGTCCACATCGAATACCACTGCTACGAGTTCGGCCATGCTCTAGGCTACCCACCGCATCGGATCAGCATGCAACCGCCACCAAATAATTTGGTGGTAAATCCACGCGCCGTCGGGAATATATTCTCAGAATATAGCACCGTATAGCGTTTGTTTTAGAGGTCGCCAACCGCGCCTATGGGCTGACTCGGGGGGATTGGAAGGTGTGCCGTGGCCGACGTGGTGGTTGCGGGAGCTGGAGTGGTCGGGCTGGCTTGCGCGCTATTCCTCGGCCGACGAGGGCATGAGGTCCTGCTGCTGGATCGTGATGCTGCACCGCCTGGCGGGAGTCCTGAAGACGAGTTCGAGGGATGGACCCGGTCGGGGGTGCCGCAGGCCATCCACTCGCACGTCTTCCGCGCCAGGTCGACTCGGGTGCTGCGGGAGGAGGCCCGTGACGTGATCGATGCGCTCCTCGAACGCGGCATCACACCTTCCGATGTCCGGTTCGGGGAGGGCTTTGAGGACGATGTGGCGTTGTCGTCTCGGCGACTGGTTTACGAGGCGGTCCTTCGGCGCAAAGCCGAGGCCGAAGCCCACATCGAGCTGCGCAGTGGCGTTGATCTGGGCGGGCTCATCGCGCGCAGCGACAAGACGGTATCCACGGTGACGGGTCTGCGGACGCGGGATGGCGAGCAGCTGCACGCCGACCTGGTGGTCGATGCCTGCGGCCGGCGATCTGCTGCTCCGCGATGGTTACGCGAGATCGGTGAGTCAGCGCCAGTTGAAGTTTTACGCCCGTTCGGGTTGCACTATTTCGCGCGGCATTACCGGCTGCATACTGGTGCTTGCTACCCGAGCACCGCAGTGCCGGTCAGTCAAGGCACCCCCTATGGATTGTTCGTCGCCTTTGGTGGGGATAATCGGACGTTCTCCCTGGCGGGGGGTCTGTCGAAAGACGATCCACACAAGGCGGCACTCCGTGACGGCGCGGTCTTCGACCGAGTCTTTTCCGCAATCCCGGCGTTGTCGCCATGGATTGATGCGGGTGTGCCGATCACTGACGTCCATTTGATGGCGGGGCTGGCGAACCGTCGACGATCCCTGCTCTGCAACGGCGTTCCCACCGTCCGGGGCTACCTCCTGATCGGTGACGCCTCCCTCTACACCAACGCGACATTCGGACAGGGCATCGCTTTGGGCTTCTGGCAGGTCCAGCGGCTCGCGCTGCTGTCCAGCCAGATTGGCCAGAACAATGACGCTCTGGTTCGCGAGCTGGAGGACTGGACTGATCGCACTCTGGGCCCGCGGTTTGAGGCACAGTGCGTGTCGGACGAGAAAATGGTGCAGACGATGCGGGCCGGCATCCACGGGGCCCCGCTGCCCGAACCGGACAACGCGCGCAAGCCTCTGTTCGCGGTCGCCGCACTTTCCCGCCAGGGCGATCAACTGGCCGCCGCCGCGCTCGCGCGCGTACAGAACCTGCTCGCCGAGCCGGCGGATCTCCTTGCCGACCCATTGCTAGCTGAACGGGTCCACTCATTGCTCGCCACCGACGCGCCTCTCGGTAACGGAATCGGACCCCTGCCGCGCAGCGAGTTTGAGGCTCTCGTGCTATGACCCGGGTCAGCCCGATTCGCCCTCGGCGACGTCGACGCACTGGAGGCTTCGGACAGTGATCAGCACGAATGTCGACCCGGCTGGTCGGGTAGCCGCGAGCCTCGGCGTCCTGCATGCCGGGCAGCACCCGAGTGGCGGTTACGTGGCCTGCCCCACCTACCCCACCTACCACTACGCGTGGTTGCGCGATGGCGCGTTTTGCGCCTACGCGCTGGGGCTGCACGGTGCACACGGCAGCGCCGCTGCGTTCCATGAATTCGTCACCCGCACCCTGCTGCGGTATCAGGGGTTGTTCGAGGCCGTCACCACACCTGGCGCCGAGGGGGTGCCTGTGGCACAGATGCCCCCGGCGCGTTTCACGCTGACCGGCCATCCGGAGCCCGGCCAGTCGCCGGGCAGCGGACAACCGGTGGACCAGGCGCCGTGGCCGAATTTCCAGCTCGACGGTTACGGCACCTGGGTATGGGCGCTGGCCCAGCATGCACGTCACGACCATCCGCTCACCACGGAGCAGCGGCATGCAGTGGCACTGGTCAGCCGGTACCTGCAGGTCGCGGGAGCGTGGAACTGTTACGACTGCTGGGAGGAAAACCCGCGGTGGCGGCACACTTCCACGTTGGGTGCCGTCATCGCCGGCCTGGCCGCCGCGGCCGAACTGATCGAGGATGCCGCCGCCGGCGCACACGCCCAGGACCTGCGTGACTTATTGCTGAACGAGCACGTACGGGCGGGGACGTTCGTCAAGCACACCGGCACCGACGGGGTCGACGCCAGCCTGCTGTGGCTAGCCACACCCTTCGCCGTGATATCCGCCGACGATCCGATCGTGCGCCGGACGGTCGCGCGGATTATCGATGAACTCACCGGGCCCAGCGGAGGGCTGCGCCGCTACGTCGGTGACACCTTCTACGGCGGTGGGGAATGGGTGCTGCTGACCGCCTGGCTCGGTACCCACATGGCGGCGATCGGCGACCTTGATGGCGCAGGTCAACGGCTGGACTGGGTCGAATCGATGTTCACCGCCGAGGGGCAGCTGCCCGAACAGATCACCGAGCACCCGCAGGCACCGGACATGGTGGCGCCGTGGGTCATGCGCTGGGGGCCAGTAGCCACTCCGCTGCTGTGGTCGCACGCGATGCATCTGGTCCTCGTACGGTTCCTGCGCGATGCGCGAAACCTCCGGTGAACGCTGAGCATTGAGCTCAGAAGTCCGCCACTACTGGCGGATTCGAGTCAGCTCAGGTCCGGTGTGGAGAGGATTGCGGCGTGGTGGGCCGCCCAGCCAGGGTGGTGGGTAGAATTCCGGAACACCGGTGGCCATCTCGATTCGCCAGTCGGAATGGTGGATGAGCCGGTGGTGGCGGCCGCACAGCGCCACGCAGTTGCCGACGCTGGTCGGGCCCCCGTCGGCCCAATAGACCACGTGATGAATATCGCACCATCGGGCAGGTATTGCACAGCCCGGAAATGCACATCCGCCATCCCGAACAATCACCGCACGGCGGATCGCGGTGGGTACGGTTCGGTTGGCCCTTCCCACATCCAGCGGTTCACCCCGCGCGCCCAGCACCACGGGAATGATCTCTGCGTCGCAGGCGATGCGGCGGGCAATGTCGGCGGTGATCGGGCCGCCCAGCGCCAGCGACGCCGAGCCGATCCGACCCTGGAGGACTGGCAGGCTCACGGTGACCACGACCTGGGGACGTTCGCCGCCCTCGGTGGGCAGCTCACCGTCGCTCAGCGCGCGCGCCGCGAGTTCGACCAGGGCGTCGGCGTCGCGTTGCGTCGCGGTGCGCAGGTCGACTTCGACGTCGGTGGCCGGACGGGGCGCGGCCAGCGGGCTCAACGCCGAACGCAGGATCTCGGCGGCCTCCCGATCCAGCCATCCCGCCAGCTCATAGCCCCCATCGCGGTCCCGCAAGCGCAACCACCGCCGGGTGTCGGGAGTGTCATCGGGGCGCGGACCGTCCTGATCCAGATAAGCCAGCATCCGCTTGCCCAGCACCGCCAGCTGCCCGGCGTCCAGAGTCCGGGCGTGGCGGGCCAGCTCGGCCTCTAACTCGGCCCGCTGTTCGGCAGACACGTGGGCGGGGACGCGGGCCAGCGCCGAGCGGATCACCGCGACGTCCGCGGCGCCGATCGCCCGCTCGGCCACCGCCGCCGCGGTGGCCGGCAGCTTCGGCTCCAGCGCGACACCATTGACCCCACGGCCGGGCAGCACATCGGCCGCGGCGTCGACCCGGGCCCGCGCCTCACCCCGCGACACCCGCGCCACCGCCCGCACCAGCCCCACCGTCGACCCATAACCCTTTGCCGCGGCAATGCCCCGAGAATCGATTTCGGCCACGATCGACAACATTTGCGCCCAAGTGGAATGCAACTGCGTTTCCAGCGCGCCCAGCTCGGCGAGCAGCTCGGCATCACTAACCTGCCACACTGCTGGTGGGCACACCGGCGCCATCGACATGACCCAACTCTACGACAGCACCCCGACAAAACCCGGCCGCAGACATCTCAGCAAGAAAAAATCCAGCATCAGACCATGCCGGCAGACGGTGGTATGTCGTGACTACATTCCATAAGAAGCAGGCGTACACGAATATGGTTACGGGTGCGCGGGCGGCTCTCGGCGCTAGCGCGGTGGCGGCGAAGTCGACGCGGCTGTCCGAGTCGTCGATCCAGTCGACGGGCACCTCGTGGATGCCCAACCCGGCGCGTTCGGCGAGCACAAGCAGCTCGGTGTCGAAGAACCAGCCGGTGTCCTCGACCAGCGGCAGCAACGCGGCGGCCACGTCGGCGCGGATGGCCTTGAAGCCGCACTGCGCGTCGGAGAACCGGGTGCGCAGGGCACCTCGCAGCAGGGTGTTGTAGCAGCGGGAGATGACCTGCCGCTTCGGACCGCGGACCACCCCGGCCGCGGCCCTTCTCGGCCAGCCGTAGCACGGTCACCGCAGGCAGATCGTCGGCCAGCTGGGCCGCGATACGCGCGGTGGAGTCGGTGCTGGCGTTGTCGGCCACGGTGATCTGGAAGGGGTAGGGGAAGCTGCCGGTGAGGTAGGCATGCAGCCGGTGGTGCAGACGTCACCGCCGTCAGGTCGTAGATGGTGACGCCGTCGACGATGCGGGCGGCGAAGTGCTTCGCCACCCAGGCTGCGATCTGGCGGCTGGTGTCGGCTCCGCCGTGCTGACGGCTCGGCGCACTACCGTTGAGCAGCTCGTTGATGCCGTCGCGCGGACCGCCGTCGGTTTCCAACCAGCGTGCGGGGGTCTCCAACCAGCCCGAGGAAGCCGGGCCGCCGAGCCAGCGAATTATGCCGCCCTCGGTGGGCCGCCATTCGATGCCGGGAAGCCGTCGGAATCGGAACCTGCGCTGGGCCCCGCAGCCGGGATCGCGCCGCCGTGCGAGCTGGCCGCGGTGTCGAGCGCGTAGGCCGCTGGCCCGCCAAGTGCAGCCAGCAATGCGGCGCCGGCGACAACCATCCCGAGGCGCCGATCCAGCCGGCTCCCGACCAGCAGCGCACCAGCAGCGACAAGGCCCACGATCAGCACGGCGACCCGCAACCATGGCGCGAAAACCGGGGTGATGCCGCCGCCACTGAACGCGCCACCACCACCGCCGGGCGGACCGCCGATGCTGCTGCCGGATCATCAGCATGCCTGCCTCGCAGCTGCGGGAGTCGTGATGGGGTAGGTGAATATGCAGCCAGGTCTCGACGGTGCGGGTGATGTCCAGACAACAATGCGGCAACGGAGGCAGAACCAGGGGCCCGCGGCGCGGGCGCGACGATCGCCGATGAACTCGGCCAATGATTCACGATGTCGTTACGGCATTATTCATCCCCCGTCCGGGCACACAGCGTGTTGAGGCCGTGGCCCGCAAATCTGCCCTACGGTGTGGCTGCGTGAGTGACACACCGATCTATGATCAGCTCCGTGGGGAACGGATCAACGCTGATGTGCCGGCCGACAGCACTGATCGGCAACGGGTTGGTCACCACGGGCACCATCGGGCGCCCGCTGCCGCGATGGGTGGTCCGGCGGTCCCCGGTCGACCGGCAGCGCCGGGATTCGATCCGGTCGCGAATCAGCACTACTCCGCGGACGTAGAGCAGGCAGTGCAGGCCGCGCTGAGCGCCGCGCGGCGGGCCAGATTCACCGCCGGGACCCGCGCAGCACGTCGACCCGCGACTCACGCGCGACACCAGGCAGCGCATCCTGCCGGCGGTTCCCCGGCGCCGGCAGAGGGCCGCAGCTGCGCAGCGCGGGACCCGGCGGCGCCGTTCTCCTGGTTTGAACGACCCGCGTGACCCGAGCGAGTCAGGTGCCGGCCGCCCGGCCGCCGGACGTATAAAGGGTCTGTACCGGGTCCGGCCACACGTCGAGATTAATCGTGTAGTCGAGCACAATCCGGTCAGCCGGAATTACGATATTAGCAACTTCGACGACAGCATCACGATCAGGCCCGGCGAGCATCCGTCGCGCGATAGTCAGCACCGGAACGCCGGTCGGTATGTGCAGTATCGTTGCCTCATCCTGCAAGGGCATGCGGGCTGCCACGGATTCTTCCACGCGGCTGACGATTATTCCCAACGTGGCTAGTTGGGCAATGTTGCCGCCCGGCCATGGCTCGTTCGCTGGATCCGCTACCGGCGTACCACCCACCAACCTGAGTAGTACGTAGGACCTGCTCATCTGTTGCGGCGTGTCCTTCGCGTAGAATACGAATCGCCGCTCTAAGACGGGCTCCTCGGCGTTGACACCGAATAGCTTGGCCAGTTCATCATTGGACTGAATCTCTTGGAAATGCTTATCGAGACGGTATTCGTCCGAGCCAATACGATGATCTTTGGCGAACGACGTTGCGGGTTCGTGCGGTGATACGCCTCTGGTGATGATCTGACCCACCTCGTGCTGGTAGCGGTCAGATGCGATGCGGCGCGAGGGTCGTTGCTCACGGACGAACACGCCGCGGCCGACAGCGGCCTGTGCCAGCCCCTGTGCCTGCAGAACCGCGAGAGCTTGGCGCGCGGTCCCACGTGAGACGGCGAACTGCGCCATGACCTCAGACTCGGAGGGCAAGCGGTCGCCGGCTTGGTAT
>DASUVX010000166.1:0-10181 GCA_036378735.1 Pseudonocardiaceae bacterium
GCGGCGTCGCCGAGCACGTCGGCGGTGACGGCGTTGAAGCGCCCGATCGCGGCGTGGTCGTCGTCGATCTGCACGATCGGCTTGTACGGCGCGATCCCGGTGTGGTTGGAAAACGACGCGCCGATGGCGATGAGCAGGTCGGATTCGTTCATCAGCCAGCTGGCCACCGGGGTGCCGCTGCGCCCGAGCACGCCGGCGCCCAGCGGGTGGGTGTCGTGCACCAGTCCCTTGGCCTTGAACGTGGTCAGCACCGGCGCGTTGAGCCGCTCAGCGAGCTGGCGCACCTCCGGGGCGGCCCGGCGGGCACCATGCCCGACGATGATCACCGGCCGCCGGGCGTCCCGGACCAGCGCGGCGGCGTGCTGTAGCGCCGCGTGGTCGGGGCGGATCCGCCGATCCGAGAACCGGCCTGCCGGTTGGGCCGCGGGCGCGTTGGACGGTTGCACCTGCACCTCGTCGGGCAGCACCAGATGCGCCACGCCGCGCCCGTCCACGGCGTGCTTGACCGCCAGCGCGGCCAGCTCGGCGTGGTCACTGCCGGACAGCACGGTGTTCGTCGACACGCTGACGTCGCGGAACACCGCGGACAGGTCGACGTCCTGGAAAGCGCCGCGGCCCAGCACCTTCGACGGCACCTGCCCGGAGATCGCCACCACCGGGGACTGGTCGAGCTTGGCGTCGTACAACCCGGTGAGCAGGTTCGTCGAGCCCGGGCCGGCGATCGCGAAGCAGGCCGCCGGGCGGCCGGTCAGCTTGCCGTAAGCGCTCGCCGCGAACGCCGCCGCACCCTCGTGCCGGATCCCGATGTAGGTCAGCTCGCCGCGCTGCTCAGCCCGCCGCAGCGCATCCGCGAAACCCAGGTTCGAGTGCCCGACCATGCCGAACACATGGGTCACCCCGTGCGCGACCAACGTCTCCACCATCACGTCGGCAACCGTACGAACCTGCGCTTTGACCGTCGGTAGCTGGACGTACACCCCATCGGCGCGCTCCTGCACCGGATAAGCCGTGACGCCGTCAGAGAATCCCGCGGGGGGCCGACCCGTCAGCGGGTCGTAGTCGTAGCCGTGCCAGGGGCAGCGCAACAGCCCCTTCTCGATGGAACCCTCCCCCAGCGGCCCACCCTGATGCGGGCAGCGGTTGTCCAGCGCGCCGAGCCGGGCACCGCACCGGGACAGCGCGACCGTGCGACCGTCCACCACGACACTGCGCACCCGCCCGTCATCCGGAACATCGGCGGGGTCCACCTTGTGCCAGCCGTTCTCCATCACATCACCTCAGTGCCGCTCCAGGCTCCCGGCGTTACACGGCAACCCCGACCCCGACATGGAGACATATCGGGGTTCACGGGCCCCGTGAACCCCGATATGTCTCCATGTCGGGCATGCTGAGGCATGGGGTGGAGCGCGAAGGACGCTTGGGGTGCGGCGGCGGCGATGTGTGCGCAGGCCGGGCTGCCGGTGTCCCGGCTGGAGCTGCTGCGCTTCGGTAGCAACGCTGTGTTCGGTGTCGACGAGGCGCACGTGCTGCGGATTATGCGCCCGACCACAAGCGAAGCTGACGTGCGGCGGGAGATCGAGCTGGTCCGCGAGTTCGGCCGGCTCGACGTTCCTAGCGCGCGTCTTGCCGGCGACGTTGCAGCGCAGCCGCTCAGGGCGCTGGATTGCCTGGGAACGGTATGGGAACGGCTCACCGAGCCAGATCGAGACCACGTCTACCGCGCGTTGGGGCAGCTGGTGCGGATCTTTCACCAGCGCACCACCGAGCTGCAGGTGCCACTTCAGCCGTGGCGCCAGCTCGCGTTATCCGACCGGCGATTGGCGCAGCTGCGAGACCACTACGCGGCTGAGGATGTCCGGCTGCTCACCCAGTGGTCCCAGCGGATTGCCGGCGACCTGGATCAGGTCAAGCCGGCATTGCCAGCTGGCGTCATCCACGGCCAGGCTGAGATCGGCAATGTGCTTATGCGCGCGGGCCAACCGGTGCTCATCGACTTCGAGCAGGTGTCCATCGGGCCACGGGAGTGGGACCTGGTGCACACCGCCGTCGTGGTCACTCGCTTCGGCCGGCCCGAACAGTGCTACCGCGACTTCGCTGACTCCTACGGCTTCGACGTGCGGATCTGGGATGGCTACCAGACCTGCCGCCGGCTGTGGGAGCTGTGCGCCACCACCTGGCTCATGCAACACGATCACCGTGATCGCAAGGTGGCTCAGGAGATCGAGGTACGGCTGCAGACCTGGCGCGAGGACAACCCGGACGCGCGGTGGTCCGGCGTACTCGAACGGCGATGACGTGCCTCGCGTTGGCGGTGGGACATCACCAACCGCTGAGGTCAGACGGCTTCGATCGTCATCGCGCTGACCGTGGAAGGTGTGGAGACAGCCTCGTACATCCTGCCGTCTTCGGCCCTGTATCGAAGCGCTGACGCGAACTCATAGGCCGGAAAGCTAAACGGGGTTGCCGGACTGCTTGGCCGCCCGGTACATCTGGCCTGCGTGAGATCCCTCGACGAGCTGGACCGCGGCCGCGCCTGTTACCGGCAGCGGGCCTGGCTCGAGGCTCACACCGCACTGTCCGGTGCGGACGAGGCAGCCGGATTAGACGCACCGGACCTTGAGCTGCTGGCGATGTCGGGATTCCTCGTCGGCCAGGACCGCGACGCCGTCCGCGTGCTGGAGCGGGCTCATCAGATCTACTTGCAGGCATCGGACCCGGTTGGTGCTGCCCGGTGCGCCATCTGGGCCGGCTTCGGGCTGCTCGACTTCGGCGAGCCGGCTCAGGCGTTCGGGTGGTTCGGCCGGGCCGGCCGGCTTCTCGACCGCGCCGGCCGCGACTGCGCCGAGCGCGGATACCTGCTCATTCCCGAGGTCATCCAGCACCTTGACGATGACCCCGAGGCCGCCTACCAGACCGCCGAGGTCATCGCGGAGATCGGTGATCGGTGCCACGACGTCGACCTGGTGACCTTCGCGCTGCAGGCGCAGGGCCGGGCCCGGATCCGGCAGGGGCGCGTTGCGCAAGGCGCGGCGCTGCTGGACGAGGCCATGGTCGCGGTGATCTCCGGTGAGCTGGCCTCCCCGTTGTTCACCGGGCTGGTCTACTGCAGCGTGATCGACGCCTGCCGGGAGGTCTACGACCTCGACCGCGCCGGCGAATGGACCGCCGCGCTGACCCGCTGGTGCGATGCGCAACCCGATCTGGTCAACTTCACCGGCCAGTGCCGGGTGCACCGCGCCGAGGTCATGCAGTTGCGCGGCGAATGGCTGGACTCGCTGGCCGAGGCGCGCCGTGCCGGTGAACGTTTCGCTCGCAAGGCCCGTGAGGTGGCCGCCGCGACCGCCCACTACCAGCAGGCGGAGGTGCTGCGGCTGCTGGGTGAGTTCGCTGCTGCTGAACAGGCCTACCGCGCGGCCAACGCGTGGGGGTGGCAGCCGCAGCCGGGTCTGGCCCTGTTGCGGCTGGCCCAGGGTCGGGTCGACGTTGCGGCCGCGGCGATCCAGCGGGTCCTGGACGAGACCACATCACGGCTGGACCGGGCCCGGTTGCTGCCGGCGTATGTGGAGATCCTGCTGGCCGCTGGTGACGCCGCCCGGGCGCGCAGTGCCAGCGACGAGCTGGCGCACATCGCTGACGACTACGGCACCAGGGTCCTGATTGCCTTGACCGCGCAGGCCAGCGGCGCGGTCGAGCTGGCCGAGGGAATGCCCACCCGCGCGCTGGTCGCACTTCGCCGAGCGTGCCAGCTATGGCAGCAGGTGCAGGCACCGTACGAGGTGGCCAGGGTGCAGGTGCTGATGGGATTGGCCTGCCGCGCGCTGGGTGACCAGGATGGCGCCGCGCTGGAGCTGGCGGCGGCCCGGGCAGCGTTCACGCAGCTCGGGGCCGCGCCCGACCTAGCCCGGCTCGATGCCCTCAGCCGCGGCCCCGCAGCCGGTGATCCAGCCGGGTTGACCCGCCGTGAGCTGGAGGTATTGCGGCTGGTGGCGGCCGGGAAGTCGAACCGGTCGATCGCCGCCGATCTGGTGCTCAGCGAGAAGACGGTGGCCCGCCACGTCAGCAACATCCTCACCAAGCTGGGCCTGCCGTCCCGGTCGGCGGCCACCGCGCACGCGTACGAACACGGCCTGGTGTGAGGCCGCCTACACAGTTCTACCCACCTCGCCCCGGCCGCGAACTCACAGATTTCTTCCGACGCGATCACTTCTGCCGCCTCCGTAGCGTGCCAGTGACGGTTGCGCTTACAGCGAGGGAGACGACGATGCAAGCACGGGAAACGCTGCTGGCGGCACTGCCCGTCACGCAGCTGCGGCTGCAGCTGGCTGGTATTTCGACCGCTGTGCTGGAGGGCGGGACCGGGCCGTCGGTCGTGCTGCTGCACGGTCCGGGCGCGAATGCGACCCATTGGCTGGGCGTCATCCCGGAACTGGCCTCGACGCACCACGTGGTCGTCCCCGACCTGCCCGGCCAGGGCGCCTCGGAGATCACCGGCGGACCGCTGGACGCCGATCGCGTGCTGTGCTGGCTCGGCGAGCTCATCGGGAGCACCTGCGCGACGCCGCCGACGCTGGTGGGCTACGCCCTCGGCGGCGCCATCGCGGCGCGCTTCGCTGCCGACCATGGTGATCGCCTGCACCGGCTGGTTTTGGTGGACACGCTGGGGCTGTCGGAGTTCGAGCCGCCACCGGACTTCGGTCTCGCGCTGCACGACTTCCTCACCAAGCCCAGCGACCACACCCACGACCAGCTGTGGCGGTTCTGCGCGGCGGATCTCACGCGCCTGCGCCGCCGGATGGGCGAGTTGTGGGAGCCGTTCCGGGCCTACAACGTCGAGTGCGCCCGCACCCCCGCCGTGCAGGAGTCTCTGGGCGCGCTGATGGGACAGTTCGGCGGACCGCCGATCCCACCGGCCGGCCTGGCCCGGATCACCGTCCCGACCGCCCTGGTGTGGGGACGCCACGACCTGGCGACGCCGGTCCGGATCGCCGAAGCGGCCGGTGCCCGGCACGGATGGCCGCTACACGTGATCGAGGACTGTGGCGACGACCCACCCCTCGAAGCACCCGAGACACTCCTGCGCGCCGTGCTGGATACCGCGCTGACCGATGAGATCGTCGACGATCTGCGCCGGCGGTTGCGCGGTCCGCTGCGCGCTCCCCGGGACGCGGGATTCGCGGACGCGACACAGCTCTGGAACGGCATGATCACTAAAGCGCCGGCGCTCGTCGTCACCGCAGCCGGCACCGCCGACGTCGTCGAGGCGGTGAGCTTCGCCCGCGAGCACGAACTCGCGCTGTCGGTGCGCGGCGGTGGACATAACATCGCCGGTACCGCGCTGGCCGACGGTGGCCTGGCCATCGACATGTCCGGCTTGCGCGGGATCACGGTGGACCCCGGCGGGCAGACGGCGACGGTGCAGGCCGGCTGCCTGCTCGGCGAGGTGGACCGGGCCACTCAGAAGTACGGTTTGGCCACCCCGCTCGGGTTCATCTCCGAGGTCGGCGTGGCAGGCCTGACCCTCGGCGGCGGCCTCGGGTACCTGACCCGCCGGTTCGGCTGGACGGTGGACAACCTGCTCGAAGTCGAGATCGTCACCGCGGACGGCCGGATTCGCCGCGCCAGCCGGGACGAGCACCCAGACCTGTTCTGGGCGATCCGCGGCGCCGGCGCCAACTTCGGCGTGGTCACCTCGTTCAGCTTCCGGCTGCACCAGGTGGGTCCGACCGTCTACGGCGGGCTCATTGCCTGGCCAGGCGAACGGGCGCCCGAGATCCTGCGGGCCTACCGGACGATCACCACGCAGGCCCCGAGGGAACTGGCCGTGTGGCTGGTCCTGACGCACGCGCCCCCCGCACCGTTCGTCCCGCAGCAGTGGCACGGCAAGAAGATCTGCGCCATGGCCGTGTGCTACACCGGCGACCTGGCTCATACCGCCGATGTTGTCGCAGCGATCCGGGCGATCGGCGACCCGATCGTCGACCTGCTGGCCGAACAGCCCTACACGCAGGTGCAGTCCTACCTCGACGACGGCGAGCCCAAGGGCATGCACTACTACTGGAAGACCGACTACGCCGCCGGGCTTAGCGACGAACTGCTCGACCTCACCGAAAAGCTGTTCGCCGACTGCCCCATTCCGGGAATCGAATGCGGCTTCCTTCATATCGGTGGAGCCATCAACGAGCACGACGAGGACGATGGCGCGGTCGGGAACCGCAACGCACGATACATGATCGGCGCGAACGGCAAGTGGCAACCGGACGAGCCCCGGGCGGCGCAGTACCGGGAATGGATCCGCGACGCGTGGACCCAGCTGCATCCCTTCTCCACCGGCCGCACCTATGTCAACTTCCAGACCGCGGATGAGGGCTTTGAGCGCGTCAGGGCCAGCTACGGCAACAACTTCGACCGCCTGGTCGAGATCAAGAAGAAGCACGACCCGGACAACCTGTTCCGCTCAAACCGTAACATTCGGGTGCTGTGACGATGACATCTTTCCGATGAGCGTCGGATGAACGAGTTCGCGGGTGTACAGCGGTAGGCGGGTGCCTTCTTCGGCCTTCATGTCGGCGGTGGCCCGCTGCGCCGACGGCCGCTACGAAATGGCCGGTATCAGCCTCCACCGCGACGTACTCTTCAACCACAAGGCCGCCAGTCAAAGGAGAGCAGATGAAACTCACCGCGGCCACCAGGCTGACCGATGAGATCATCGAGAGGTTCCGCGGGCTGGTTTTCGTGTTTGCCGCGGTGCTGCTGATCGTCTCCGCCTGCACCAGCGGGCCGACAGCACCGAGCTCCGACAAGCCGGCGCCGCTGTTCGACGCTCTGGGCGATCACAAGCACTCGATCACGACGTCGTCCGGGGACGCGCAGCGCTACTTCAACCAGGGCCTGACGCTGGCGTTTGCGTTCAACCACGCCGAGGCCGAGCGCTCGTTTCGGCAGGCCGCGAGCCTTGATCCGCAGTGCGCGATGTGCTGGTGGGGGGTGGCCTTCGTACTCGGTCCCAACATCAACGCGACGATGGACGCGGCCGCGGTGGCACCGGCGTGGGAAGCGGTGCAACGCGCGCAAGCGTTGGCCACCAAAACCACCCCCCGCGAGCAGGCCTACGTTGCCGCGCTCGCCAAGCGCTATGCCAAGGACCCACCGGCCGACCGCGCACCGCTGGATGCCGCGTTCGCCAATGCCATGCGCGACGTCAGCCGCCAGTACCCCGAAGACCTGGACGCATCCGCGCTGTTCGCCGAGGCGCTGATGGACCAGACACCGTGGAACTTCTACGACAACTACGGCAAGCCGCTGCATCCGGCAACCACAGAGATCGTCACGACGCTGGAATCCGTGCTTCGGCGTGATCCCAAGCACGCCTGGGCGATCCACCTCTACATCCACGCCACCGAGGCGTCGGACAATCCAGCGCGCGCCGAACGCTACGCCGACACCCTGGCGTCACTGGTGCCCGGGGCAGGCCATCTGGTGCACATGCCCGCACACACGTACCTGCGAATCGGCCGCTACCACGATGCCGTGCTCGCCAACGAGCGGGCCACGGCCACGGACAATTCCTATATTTCGCAGCACCACGCGCATCGCTCCTATACGGGAATTTATGTCCCGCACAACCCGCATTTCCTGTATTCGGCCGCGGCTATGGAGGGTAACAGCGCCAAGGCTCTCAAAGGTGCGGCCGATACCGCCGCAAGGGTTGCGCATCAAAATGAGCACGATCCCAGCACCGGCACCTCTGTGCAGCATTTTGCTGCGCAGCCGCTGTTCGCGTTCGTGCGTTTCGGCAAGTGGCCGGAGATCCTGGATACGAAGGCACCGCCTGCGGGATCGGACTACCGCACCGGGATCTGGCACTACTCCCGCGGCCGTGCGTTCATCGGCACCGGCCAGCTCGACAGCGCCGAAGCCGAACTGGTGGCTCTCCAGAAGATGGCAGCGAAGGACGAGATCAACAGCGGCGTCGTCTTCATAAACACCGCCGCGGACGTCTTGAACGTGGCGGTGGACGTTCTCGCCGGGGAAATCGCGGCAGCACGTGGCCGCGTCGCCGACGCCATCGCCCATCTGGAACGCGCCGCCAAGCGGGAAGACGCGATGCACTACAACGAACCTGCGGACTGGCTCTACCCGGTGCGGCACTCGCTCGGCGCCGTGCTGCTCACCTCCGGGCAGGCAGCGAAGGCGGCGATGGTCTACCGCGAGGACCTGCGTCGCAATCCTGAAAACGGATGGTCCCTTTACGGGCTGATGCAGGCGCTGAACGCTCAGGGCAACCAGATCGAATCCGCGGAGGTGAAGCAACGCTTCGATAAGGCCTGGGCGCACGCGGACATCGTCTTGACAGCATCACGCATCTAGTGCGCCGAGATCGACCACGCGCTGCGCGGTCAGCAGCGGCACACATAGATGCAGTTCTGGGGACGTGGCGAGTCGAACACGTCGACCGCGGTGAATCCGGCGGCGGCCAGCATCTCCCGAGCCATGTCCTCACCCCACACCGCGCCGAGGCCGGCACCGTCCTCGGCCAGTGACACCGGCATGCAGTGCATCAGGCTGACGGCGTAGTACAGCGGCGCAAACGGGTTGCCGACGTTGCGTTCCAGCTTGCTGGAGAACTTGAAGTCGACCATGATGAACTCCCCAGCCGGGGTCAAGGCGTCGTGCACCCGGCGCAGCACTTCATCTGGCGCGCGCTGGTCGTGGATCGCGTCGAACGCGGTGATCACGTCAAAGAGCCGGTCAGTGGGCAGCTCAGCAGCGTCGAGCACGGTGAACGTCGCGTTGTCGAGACCCATCGTGGTCCGCTCGGTCTCGGCCCGCTCGATCGCCTCGGCCGAGATGTCGTAACCGACGAAGACCGATCGGGGGTATTCGCGCGCCATGATGTTGACGGCGTGCCCGGTGCCACAGCCGAGGTCCAACACCGAGGCGCCCTCGGTGAGCCGCTGCGTCAATCCGGGCACGGCGCCCAGAAAACCGGACACCAGCTGCTCGTCGTAGATCCGCCGCCACAGGTCATCCATCGCGTCAGTGAATGCCGGTCGGTAGGCGACGTATGGCACCCCACCGCCGTCGCGGAAACACCGCTCAATGTCTGGTAATACCGCTAGGAAGCCGCCGACGATCTCGCCCGTGGGCGCCAAGTTGCGTGCCGACAGGCCGGTCAGCAGCGCGGCGTGCTCGGCGGGGAAGGTATACCTGCCGCTGGCAGGGTCGAAGGTGAAAAACCCGGCGGTGACCATCGCACCCAGCCACTCACGGACATAGCGCTCCCGCAGACCAGCCCGCCGCGCCAGCTCGACGCTCGTCGCCGGGCCACGGGCGGCAGCTTCGTACAGGCCCGTCCGGTAGCCCAGGCTGATCAGTGGCGTGAGGGCGCTGCCGGTGAAAACCTCAAGTAGCCGCCGGGCGAAACTCTGCATTCGGTCTCCGTCCACCGCACCTCCGACTTAAAGGCTCACCTGACGCTGCTGCGCGCGCTGCAGCAGCTCCGGAACGTAATCAGAAAGACCGCATCAGCGCCGCGGTGAGCGCGGTGTTGCCCGCCCCACCGGCGCTGACGAGCGCCGTGATCGAGTTCCCCATCCCCGCGGGGTCGTCGGACCGCCGCTGCTGGTGCCGAAGACCGCGGCAGAGACCAGCCCGAGTGCATCGAGCAACGCGGCCGCGTCATCGGCCTGCTCCTCGACCGAGGTCCTGGTCCACCCGTGCGGAGCGAGGCTGCGGCCATTTCCGTGGCTCCCATCACCAGCAGCACCGGCGGTCCGGTGCCGCGCACCTCGTGATAGAACTCGGTGCGATTGACGGATGATCGGCATCGCGCAACCCTTGCTTGACCAATTTCTCCGGTGCTCTCAGCTGAGTAAACCTACTGCTGCGCGCGGGAGCCAGCTCGTTCGATGGCGCGAGCGAAGACCGGCAATGACCGCTCGACCATCTCGTCGGTGGCCGTCAGCGAGATGCGGAAATAGCCCGGCAGCTCGACGACATGACCGGGTAAGACGAAGACCCGCTCCTCGGCCAGCAGCGCACAGAAGGCGCGGTCGTCGGCGACTGGCGCCCGCGGTAGCAGGTAGAAGGTCCCCTCGGGGCTGTGCACCTGGTAGCCGAGTTTCCGCATCGCGGCCAGCATGCGGTTGCGGCGGCGTTGGAGTGCGGCGATGTCGATGAGC
>DASUVX010000167.1:0-16775 GCA_036378735.1 Pseudonocardiaceae bacterium
TCAGATAACCGACCTTCAATGTCTGCGCGAGGAGATCGCCACCGGTCTCCCCGAGCGTGGTCGCGGCGATCTTCAAAATCCAGAACACCAGGGTCACATGGGGCAGCTTGCGAGTGACATAGCTGACCGGCTGCGACGCGACTTCAACACCACCCGGCCCAGGCACTGCCGGATTGGACATCGTTCGTTCATCCAACGTTTCTTCATCCAATCTTTCTACGTCTGCCCTGCGTCTGCCGCGCCGCGGGCCGGCCACATTCACGTCACAGCCCCCGCGCAGGCTGTCTTGCGTGCCAATCAACGGCCGATGCAGCTGTGTTCTAAAGGGATCATTTCGGATCTATCCGGGACAACCCGAAGATGTGGTCGAAAGCGTGATCAACTGGAACGTATCTGAAAAAGTAGCTCATGCTGAAGGCATCAATTCCCCCAAGAGCGGCAGCACCGGCTCGCCGGAAGCGTACCAGCATGGGCGTGAGCGCGGGCGCGAATTGCGTAGTCTCCTCAGGTTCTTAGGTATCGTGCTCATCGAATTCTCATCGTTGATGGGGACTCGCGTGAACTGTGGCGATGTCGCCACGGCGCAATGGGCGGCGGATTAGACCGTCTGCGGTTGGCAAACCACAAGGGTATTCCCCTAATCGAGCGGTTAGCATCATCCTTCTGGTCCGGCAGGGTCCATCGTTCTCCTCTGCGGGGTCACCGGGCGTCTCGCGACCGGCACCCTACGGAGACCGATGGATATCCCGTCCAGATCTGAGAACCACGATTGCGCTACGGCGCCCAACGGCGTGTTGCGCGCGACGACAGACCGCATGTACCCGCCGAACGTCGCTCTGGGCCTACTCCAACCAGCCGCGCGTTGCCCTCAGGTGCCTGAGTCGCTACCCCAACAGCCGTCCGACCCGGGGCGGGTAGCCGGGTACCGCGCGGCGACCTCGCAGCGAATTGATCAAGCCCGGGTGCCGCAGTGTGCGTGGGAGCTGTCCACATTTTAATCCCAAGGCTGGTGGCAAAGGTCTGCTATCGGTGAGTCATTATTGCAGGACGGGATGAAGCGAACTGAGTTGATGTGTCGCCGTGAGGCTCGGGCGGCTCCTCCTTCGCGGGGTGATCGACATGGATATCCTGCCGGATAACGTCGTTGAGCGTGCATTGGTCGTTGTTGCGCATCCTGATGATGCTGAGTTCTGGGCGGGTGGCACCGTGGCCTGCTGGTCTAGGTCCGGGACTGCGGTGACTTACTTGGTTTTGACCGATGGGGACGCCGGTGGCTTCGATGCCGCAATGCCGCGTCGGGACATCCCGCGGATCCGCCGTTCTGAACAGAAAGCCGCCGCGAGGATCCTGGGCGTCTGCGATGTCAGGTTTCTGGGCCTCGCGGAGGGTACGATCACCCAAGACATGGATCTTCGCCGCCAGATAGTGCGGGTTATCCGCCAGATTCGACCACGAAGGCTGCTGACATGGAGCCCGGAATGGAACTGGTCTCGGTTTCGTACGAGCTGCCATATCGATCACCGGGCGACGGGCGAACTTGCGTTGACCGCTGTGTACCCCGATGCAGGGAATGCCTACGCTCACCCTACGCTAATCGATCAAGAGATGCTGCATCCTTGGGTGGTAGAGGAGATCTGGATGCTGAACGCCCGAGAGCCAAATCACTTTGTTGACGTCACGGATACCTTCGATCAGAAGATTCAGGCACTTCGCGCGCACCGTAGCCAGACCGGGCACCGTGATCGCCTTGCAGCGGAGATGCGGGAGCGAATCGAGTCGAATACCGCTGTTGCAGGTCTCGCGGCAGGTCGTCTAGCCGAAGCCTTCCAGGTTGTGCGCAATAAGTGAGTGCCCTTGTCACTTGCTGCGGGTTTGTGGCTAGGTGAATCGCCCCGCCCCGTCCGAAGACTCCAACCTTTAGTGAAGCGGGATCGTGCGGGCGCTGAGGTATCCCTGGCAGCCTGGGGTGGATGACACGCAGCGCTAGGTGGGTCGCGGCAAGGTTCGACCGGCGCGCGTCCAGCTATGACCAGAGCACGATGCACCGCTGGCAGGCCGAACAGGCCGTGAAGTTTGTCGCGCCGATGCAAGGGCCAACGGATTCTTTGATGTCGCCACGGGGACGGGGCTGGCGGCGCGGGCGGCCACGGCCCGGCTGGGCTCAAGTGGCGCGGTGATCGGGGTAGACATCTCGGCCCCGGGATGCTGCGGCAGGCGCAGCAGGCCCCCGGCGAGCGTCGGTGCTGGTTTGTGCGGGCCGATGCCGCCGCGGCGCCGTTTCCGGCAGAAGTATTTGACGCGGTGCTCTGCGTGGCCGCGGTGCCCTATTTCGGCACAGATGCATCGGCGGATCACCGCGAGCGAGCAGGCTGGGCTGATGCGTTGTCGTCCTGTCAGAGTGCCCGCGTCGAGGTCTGGCTTCGCCGGTTTCCGCTTCCCACCGGACGTGATCATGGTGGCCGTGCGATGGTACCTACGCTACGGCTTGTCCTACCGAGACGTGGAAGAGCTGCTGGCCGAAACCCGACCACGACAGCCGGCACGGGTCGAGTGCGGGGGCGCTTGCCCTCCGCCCACACCGCGCCTTCCCCGTCCCAGCCCAGCACGCGGGGCACCGTGCCCAGCTGCTCAATGAGCTGCCACCAGCCGGCATACAAATCCGCCGCATCCCGGCTGGGCACCAACACCCCCGACGACCACCGCGAATACCCCGTCACCATGGTCAACACCGGTAACTGCTTAGCGGTGCGCACCTGCCCGAACCCCACGGGTACCACGATGTCGGGAAACCAGAAATCGCACTGGGCGATCTCGCCCGGCTCATAACTGGTCCGTCCTGCTCGATCGACGAGCGAGGCGTCCAGCTGTGCCCCTGCGGCCTCGCCAACGGTTACGCCGCAGACATTCACCGTGGCCTCCCTACCGACAACACAAGCCGGCTCGGGAGTTCCCCGCCACCGTCTCACCGGTCCCGGGGACGCACCGCTCCCACCCCCTATCCACCAGATTTGAGGTGGAGTTTGCGCTTGAGGAGCTTTATGACACTGGTTTCTCTCGTACGCCGTCTCGTCTTGCTCACCAGGCCCGACCCGTCTAGCAGTCCCAGGCCGCCCTGACTTTGTCGGGGCTGCTCCCGCCCTTGCCGGCACCTCCCGGCTCGGGCTGCCCCCAGCTTCAACCGGCCGCTGCGACGACCGGCAGGCAGAGTCATCTCACCTCCGCTCGAACCTGAAGCGCCGCGTGGCGCACGGTGTTATCACACCAAGCCCATCAGTGGATGGTGGCCCCAAGACCCCTTGTAGGTTCCCGCTGCCAGCTGCTTGTCGGAATGCGCGATCACCAGCGAGGCGTCCATCCGAATCACGAGGGTACGACCCAGATCACCGTCCGCGACCCGCGATGGGGGGATCTGCCCGTGCCGCTTGGTAATCAGCGACCACACGTGCTCGCGGGTCTTGGCCCACGCCCGGGCAATCTTGCGGCGCTGCAACTCGCCGATGTCGTCTAAAGCCCTCCCCAGTGTCGCGTCCGAGGCCACCGGCCCATATAACTGGCCCTGATCCCGCAACATGGCCAAATCCGACAGCACCCGCCCGCCATCGGCGATCAACACCGCGGTATCGGCCAGCACCCGGCCCCGGTCGTGGACTGGCACGAACCCCCGCCGGGCCCAACGCCCGCGACAATTCGCAAGTCAGACCGGTGCGGTCGGCCAGCAGCCGCAGCGTCGCTGCCCCGGCATGATTGATCACGTCGGAGCCCGCCGATGTCAACCACCAAATCGTCGACCATGAGCTAACATCCAACACCTGAAAAGTGCTCCTCGGTGATCTTGGGTGAAGGGCTTCGACAACCTCATTCTCCCAGGCCAGGAGCACTTTTCTCTGTCAACACACACCCGAACTGAAGATCGCGGCGAATAGTCGGGGCTAGGTAGTGGCGGCTCGCCACCGTGGCTGAATCACTCGGGGAGGCCTCGTCGAACGCTCTCGCCACTGGACATCCGCCGAGTACCCACCGGACGCAACTCGATCTCAGGGCCACAAAACACCACGTCAGCGGCTGACTGAGTAGCTTAGGGATCACGTTTAAGGCTCGGCTGCAGGTCGCTTTGTGTCTTGGGCTACCGGCGTGTGGTGGCGGGGAGTCGACCGAGGACGGGTAGGGGTGCGGAGGCTTCGCCTAGCAGAGGCCGGTGCAGCCCGGGATTGCCACAAGTCGAGTTCTGCATCCCCGGTACTCCGTGTGGGAGTCCCGCCTCGGACACTGGAAATCATTTTGCCGAAAAAGGGATCGCCCCCGGCAGCGGAAGGGTGCGTCGCTGCCGGAGGCGGGGTCGTGCTGTTGGTGAGCTTAGTGTCTGGTGGTTGGTATGCCAGGTTGAAGGATAGCTCGGAGTGCGGTGCGCTGGGTGTCGGTCAGCGGTGGGGCTTGAGCCACGAGGTGCTGAATGTGCGCGGTGAGGGGGTCCGGGCTGGGCCGTGGTGACGGGACCGCTGGGGTTGTGTCCGAGTGGTCACCTGGTGCGGGGGCGGCCGGCGGGGTGGTTATGGCCGGGGTGTTGGCACATCACCTCCAAAGGGTCGTGGAGCACTGATTTTTCTTTCTCTTATTCGTCAGATGTTTTCCTTTCCTTGGGGACAACTCGCGTAGTTGGGTGGCTAAGACCCGCGACCGGCAGGGCACGCGTGTACCGCTCACCTTGGAGTTCCAGGGGGCACGCGCGGGGTCCCTGAGGCAGTGGGATCCCCCTCCCAGACGGGCTGAAAGCGACCTTTTTCGGGGTGGTAGTGCTGGTGTGCCTTGGTTGGGTTGTCTGCCTTCTCGCAGGTCAGCCCTAGGGCAGGGCCCTGGTGTGGGGTCGAGGCATGTGCCTCATGTGGAGCGGTGTGCCTCACCCTCTGCCTCAGCTGGTCCGTTCCCGTCATGGCTGGATTCGGCGCGTTGGGCGCGGAGTGCGGTGGTGACGTCGGCGGTGAGGATGACGCGCTGGCCGGGTTGGCCGTCGATACTGCGTTTCTTCACGTCGACGCCGAGATTTTCGAGTGCGGTGGCGAACTGCTGGGCTGACCAGCCGCCGTAGGCCGTCTCCCAGCGGGCTCGGAGCTGGTGGAGCACATCGGCGGAGCGCTGCCGGTTGGCGCCATCGAGCACCGTGGCGACATCGGCGAGCACGTCCCGCGCTGGCTCGGGCTCAGCGGGCTCGTTGCGGGCGATGGTCCGACCGCTGCGCTGGAGGATGTCCATCGCCCGGTTGATCACGGCGTAGGCCTGCTTCGTGGACACGTAGTGCGTGCGCACGATGGCGAAGGCCTGACCGTTCGGGATGTCCTCCACCTCGCCGGTGGCCACCACCGTCCCGGCGTCCGCGCCGGGGCGTAGATCCTGGGGCCGGGCGCCGCGGTCGGCGGCGTCGGCGAGGATCATGCGGGCGGTCTCGTGGTTGGGCACGTTGAGCGCGCACCGGACGTGCGCGCCTTCGCGGACCCGCGCGGGCAGGGTGCGGTCGTCGGGTCGCTGGGTGGCTTGCAGCAGGTGGACGTTGACCGCGCGGGCCTGGTCGTGCAGTTTTTTGGCGGCCCGCCACGCTCGGGCGTCATCCTTGACGCCGCCGATCGGGTGGGGGGCGCCGTAGAGCACCTGGCACTCATCCACGACCAAGTAAATCGGGTGGAACCCGGAGCCCTTGCGGCGAGAGACCTCGCGGGGGATGGCCCCGACGATCCCGGCGGCGCGTTTGGCATCGTAGCGGCGCGCGACCTCCCCCACGGCCCATTCCAGTAGTTCCGTGGTGGCTTGGGCGTGCTCGTCGGCGCTACCTTCGATCAACGTTGCCGCACGGGAGGCGAACATCGACCAGTCACCGTCGCCTTTCAGGTCCGCGATGTGCAATTCAACGGTGGGATCGAGCGCCAGACCGAGCGCGAGCAGGCGCAGCACGGTGGATTTGCCTTGTTTAGAGGTGGCGCCAATGAGCCAGTGTTTCTGGAGCATGCCGACGGTGATCTGCTCGGCGCGCATGGTCACGCCCCAGGGCAGCCGGTTCCGGAATACGTCCATCTCGCCATCGGCCAGCAGCGGCCAGGGTGGGGCGGGTTTGTCCATGGTGCCCTTGTCGGCGACCCACAGATCCAGGACACGGGCATCGGTGTCTTTTTCCCGCTGGGGCCACACCTCGTGGCGGTGGCGCCCGAGGTTGCCGGCCAGCAACTCGACTTTCACGCTTCCTAGCAGTTCCGCGGCGGTGACGCCTAGCGGTAGTCGGACTTGGGTGTAGGTGCCGCCGCCCTGCTCCCGGGGAGTGATCACGTACTCCAATACCGCACCATTGGTGAGGTAGCGGGTCAGGGCGGGGATCTTGACATGCGCCAGCGCGGCGGTGATCACATCAGCAGTGATCTCAGCGTCGGCCTCGGCGCGCTGCTGCGGGGAGAACAGCCACCGGGGTGGCGCCGCCGCGCGACGGCCCTCCTGCCAGCCCGCGACCAGCAGCGTCGGCGGCGTGGCCCACAACACCGCGCGCACCGTGATCGAGAGCGCGGTCAGGGTGCCGTTGAGGATGTGCCGGATCAGGGTCCACCAGCCGCACCAGCCGATGCTGCCCGGGGTGAAGGCCAGCCACAGCCCGACGACCAGCAGCAGCCCGCCCAGCACGCAGACCAGTATGAACAGTGCCCGCAGCCCGGCGGCCAGCGTGGCGGGAAGCTTACGCAACCGCTCGGCGCGCCCGTCCTTGAGCGTCGTAAGCCGTTCGGTCCACTCGGCGAGCGCATCTCGATCCCCGGCCAGCCGGGCCAGGCGGATCTGCTCGCGCACCGGGCCGTAGGTCAGCGCGTCCACCGCCCGGCGCGCCCAACTCGCGTACCCCTGACCCACCCTGTACCCCGCGCGGGCCACTGAGCGCGCGGCCCGCGCTAGCCCGGACAGCACCGCCATGGTGATTGCCTCGAGTTGATTCGGGCCGCCGATCATCCCTGCCACCGCCAGGATGGGCAGCAGGTTCCAGCCTTTCAACCGGGCGTACTCGGCGTCGGTGATCAGCTCCCCGTCCATGATCATTGGGGCCGGTCCCACGTGCCCACCCGATCGGGGCCGGTTGCTGTGGTCCGATCGAGTCATCGCCAGTGACCTCGCCGGTGCGTGACGTCAAGAGACGTCACCGTGAACGCCCGAGTCAGCACGTGGCCGGTGATCAGCGCGGGCAGCGCCAGCGCCACCCAAAACAGCGTGCTGTCCGGCGCGTAGGTGATCACCAGCCATTGGACGCCCACGATCACCCCGGCCGTGGCAAGCACGTGCCCGGCCAGGGACGCTACCCGGGATGCCGCGTACGTCGCCTGCGCCGCGCGGTGAGCGCGGTGGGTGCCCGAGCGCCACATCATCACCACGATCACCAGCACGCCCAGCACCGCGAGCACCTGCGTCGGAGTCACGTTGACGGTCATCGCGTGCCCCCTCCGTCCTGATCGCCGTGCTCCTGGTTGTGGTGCCGACGGCGGCGCTGCCACACTCGGTGCAGCGCGCGCCGGTCGTCCTCCGCCAGCGCGCCCCACACCCCTGTGGTGCTGGCACCGGCGGTGCGTAGCTCCAGCTCTAAGCATTGATCGATGACCGGGCAGCCCTCGCACAGCCGCTCAGCCAGCACTCGGTCACTGGATGCGCAGCGCTCCCAGTCCGGCTCCACCGGAGGCCGTAGCTCCAGCAGGCACAGACCACCAAGCACGATGCTGGTGGTCAGCACCTCGGACGGGACGTCTTTGAGCCGGTCGAGCCGTGCGGCCACAACCAGGTAGTCGGGCGTGCCGCTGTCGCGGGTCACCTCGGCGCCGCCCGAGTCCGGTGCCATCTCTTCGCCGGTTCGCGGATCGTTGCCGGTGGGTTCTGGGAGCAACCGGGCGAGGGCACTAGCGGGAACCAGCGGCTTACCGCGCCGCCACGAAGCGCGTAGCGTGCCCAGACGGATCGCGCGAGAGACGGTCGAGGGCTTGACGCCAAGAATCCAGGCGGCTTGCCGAACCGTGTAGGACGCCGGACGCGCGGCGTCGTTGGACTTGTCGGTACGCATGGAGTAAGGCCTTTCTGATCAATACGGGTTGGATGATTTGATGCCACATTTTCGGATGATTTAATCCGGTATCGGGCTTGGGAGTGCCCCGGGTCGGATACATCCGTCAAGCCGCGTGAGCTCGCGCTACTCTTTGCCGCCAGAGCGAGCGCGGAGGAATATGTGTCGGAGGACTGGGCGGCCGTCGCGGAAGCGATCGGCCAGCGCATGACAGAACTCGGTATTAATCAGACCGAGTTGATTGATCGCTCGCAGGTCTCGAAAGCGACGGTTGGCGAGCTTTACCACAACTCGGCGCAGCGCCGGCGGAGCGCGCGGACGCTCGAAGCGCTGTCCATAGCACTTGGGTGGCACCCGCAGCACCTGGCCGCGGTACTGAAGGGCCAGCGTGTCCCGGCTGTCGGCGAGCCGGTGAGCCGTTCCGATGAGGACGTTTCGGGAAGGCTGGCCGCCATCGAATACCGGCTCGCGCAGATAGAGACCCGGCTCGGCGCTATTGGCGAGCTGAGCGACCGGATCGACGAAGTAAAGACAAATATTGAAGCGGTGATGCGACTCATGGATTCGGGCCAGAAAGCAGTGAGGGGATGAGTGTTCCGGGTGGCTGTGGTTCATGCCGATAAGTCAACAGCGATTCCGCCGCACCGGCCATGCACCCGCGGCGCATTACTAGCGCGCTCGCAATGCATTCTCAATGCACTTCCCGGCTTCAGGGGCTATTATTAATGGAACCGGTACAGCTGTGGACAGGCCGCACCGCGTGCGCGCTGCAAGCCGCGCTACGAATGACCAATGAGTCATTCGCCGCGCATCTGGGCATCGCCGTGCGGACCGTCGCGACGTGGCATCAGAAGCCTGACCGCATACCCAACGCCGAGATCCAGCAGGCGTTAGACACCACCTTGGAACGCGCCGGGGAGGGCGCCCAGGCACGGTTCTCCGGAAATCTCGCCGCAACGACCGAGGGTGCCGAACCGGCGAGTGCGCCGCCCGATGATCCCGCCCACGCCACCGCAATAGCAGCGGATAACCACACCGCCATCGCCTCGCCTACGATCATCATGGAAACGGCTGATGACAGCGCGGATGGGGACTTCATGGGCTGGTTGCAGGTGGCGCACGCCGCGTCCGCACCGCCGGATGGCTCGGATGTGGGGCAGATCATCCGCTGGTACCGCACCTATGAGGGACTGACCCAGCACGATGCGGCCACCCGGCTCAACACCACGCAGTCACGGCTGTCCAAGCTGGAAAAGGGCACCCAAGCTCTGCGCGATGTCACCGAGCTGCGGCACATCGCGCGCAAGCTCGGCATCCCACCGGAGCGGCTTGGCGTGCTGCCGGACCACTCCGCCGACGCACGCCCGTTCGCCTCCCACCTCAGCGACCACCCCGGCCCGGTCCGGGACAGCCAGGAACACTGGCGGGACATCCGCCGAGAGTTCAACGCCCACCGCGCGGTGCTGGGCGACCTGGCCGCCGAGCTGTACCCGGCGCAGCAGCGCATCCCGGGGACCACGGTGCTCACCTCGGCGAGCTGGCTGCCGGACGGCCCGCTCGACCTGGCCGATATCGAGCTGGCCTGGCGCGCCAAATCGCCCACACCGCCCCTCGGAGGTAAAGCTTCACAGTCAGCCGGTGCACGGCCTTTGATGGCCAGCGGTGAGCGTTACGACCGTTACTCCCGGGCACTGCGGGATCTCGCCCGGCCCAAACTGCTCGATAATCGCGTCAGCTATCGACTGCTCGATGTGGAATGGTCCGGCTCCCGTGGAAAACTGGGGTTCAATTACACGAGCTACTTCGATGTTCTCGACGTGTGCGAAGCGGTGGGACACGAGTTCACCCGAGCCTGGCTCGCGGCGGGCAGAAAACGCCCAAGTTTCGCCGACCTGCCGTTCCGCCGGAGCATCATCGACCCGTACGACCTCCTCGCGCGGCCGATGCTGCCCAGCATCAACACCTTGACGATCCGGCGCGATTGTATCGAAGGCCACCGCATGTACCTGCACCGACGCGACGCCAAAGCGGTCGCCGCCGCCGGCGGCATGTACCACGTGATCCCCGCAGGTGTATTCCAGCCCGCCGCGCTCGCCCCAGCGCATCAAAACAACGACTTCTCACTCTGGCGCAACATCCAGCGCGAATATTCCGAGGAGTTCCTCGGCAACAGCGAGCACGATGGCAACAGTATCGACCCCATCGCCTACGATATCGACGAGCCGTTCGTATCCTTCGAGAAAGCACGCCAAGCCGGTGACTTCCGTGTCTTCGCCTGCGCCATGGTGCTTGAACCACTCACCCTGTGGGTAGAGCTACTAACCATCGCGGTCATCGCAGCACCCGTGTTCGACGCGCTATTCTCCGGAATGGTTGCCGTAAACGAAGAAGGCGCCAGCGTCAGCACCGAGGCCAGCCGTCCAACCGTGGGCATCCCGTTCACCGAAGCGTCCCGCGAACGGCTGTGTACCGAGCCGTTGTCACCAATCTCCCGCGCCTGCGTTGAGCTGGCGTGGCGATACCGGCACCAGCTCCTCGGCCCATGAGAGTGCTGGTCACCGGAGCCGCCGGATTCGTCGGCTACGCGGTGGCCGCCCACCTCATCGACCACGGCCACCACGTGACCGGGCTGACGCGCTCCCCGGCATCCGCGCTGCCCGCCGGTGTCCAGCGACTCCACGGCGACCTCAACACACCCGCCACCCTGCCCGCGGCGCTCGCCGACGTTGATGGCGTATGCCACCTAGCCGGGCTGACCAAGGTCCGGGACTCCCGAACCAATCCGGTTGACTACTGGCGCACCAACGTCGGCGGTACCCTCGCTATCCTGCACGGACTCGCCGGCACCCAGGCTGGCCGGATTGTTCTCGCGTCCACTTGCGCGGTGTACGGCGAGCAGGCCGAGCAGCCGATCAGCGAAACCGCGCCCGTAGCACCCAGCAGCCCATACGGCACAAGCAAGCTCGCCGCCGACCAAGCAGCCGCCGACCTCGCTACAACCGGAGCGATCGGAGCCATCAGCCTGCGCGCCTTCAACGTCGCCGGAGCCCTCCCCGGACACCCCGACCGGGACACAACCCGGCTCATACCCCAACTTCTCGCCGTCCAGCAAGGCCGCGCTACCGAGCTAGTCGTCAACGGCGACGGCACCGCAATCCGTGACTTTGTGCACGTCGCCGACATGGCTACGGCCTTCGCTCTCGCGCTGTGCGCGTGTCAGGCTGGCACCTGGCGCGCCTACAACGTCGGCAGCGGTCACCCCAGCACCGTCCACGACGTCATCATCACCGCCGAGACCGTGAGCGGCCGGCCCGTCCCCCGGCGGCACACCACTGCGGCGCACGAGCCCGCGATACTGCTGGCCGACAGCACTCGCATCCGGATGGAGCTGGGCTGGCGACCGGAAAGATCAACCCTCCCCGAGATCATCGCCGACGCGTGGAGCGCTCTGACCAGGCAGTAGTCGCACACCGCATATTCGATTACGGAATATTGCTCAATCGACTACGCAGCGTCTACCGTGGCGCCCTCACCTGCGGTTGCCTTGCCGGACATGAGCGCAGAGCCCGCCAGCGAGCCGACATACCGCACGGATGGAGACGTGCTAGCAAGGCTGACTGCGATCGATCATCGCCTGCACTACATATCGACCCATTTGGCGACCACCATCGACCAGTTGCTCAGCCAACTCGGCGAAATTCGCACCAACCTTGAGACGCTGGCCAGTTCGCTCGGGTCGGAACCGGTGCGCCGGGCGAAGGTCACCGACACCCAGGCCAACGGGTGAGCGCTGTGGGCCGACACCGCGCCGTCGCGGACCGTCGCCGCTGGCGCCGGTTATCGAATCCGATCGTGCCTGTGCCGCGCCAGCCGGGTATCGAGATCGTGGACGCGCTAACCCGGGTCACCCACCGGGTGAGCAGCGACGCCCTGCTGCCCGGTCGCCTCGCCGGGACTTACCAGGCGCTGTGCGGGGTGCGGCTGTTGGCGGCAAGCCTCACCGATCCAGGCCGTGGCCGGTGTACGGGGTGCGCCCAGTGAGCCCTGTCAGCGATCTGACATCCGGCCGGCCCGACGGCCGGTCGACACCACCCGACACCGAGCCGTTAAGCACCGAAGTGGCGAAAATTGGCTCCTGATGATCTCAGGCAAGAGGTGCGGGCACTCGCGGAGCTGCTCGCCGAGGTGGTCCAGCTCACCGCGAATCCCGCCATCTTCCCGGGTCGCTGGACCGGAATCGCCGAGCTGGCGATGGAGCATGACGGCGTCCGCCGCGCGCTGCGGCTGCTCGGCGTTGAGCAAGTCACCGCAGGCATCGAGAACCTGCGCGAACTGATCCCGGGCCGTGTGAGCGACGATGGCTGACAACCCGGATGTGGCAGCGGCTAAGCGGCTGCTGGACGCCGCCAAAGATGCCGGGTTCGCCTTCCAGCGCGTCGCGCCCGGCGAAGACGGACCACTGCTCGGAGTGAGGGAAGGCACCCAGTATCGCGACGAGATCTACCTCGCCGGGCTCTGGGAACCGGAGTCGTGTACTGCGATCCGGCGGCGCCGCTACTCGCTGATCATGCCCGGCGGTCTGCCCATCGCCGCGCGAGTATCCGGAGACGCGCTAACCGTCTTGCATACCGTGGTCACCGACTGGCCCGCGTGAGGACAGCAGACCGGCGGCCAGTCTGTGGCGTTACACAGCGGAGGGACAGAGCAGGTATCTCGCCGACGCGACGGGACATCCGCGCTAACCAGCCAAGCCCGACCGCAGTGGAGTCCGAAAACCGGCTATCGGGCGTGGGGTTCTTCCTCGATGAGGATGCGATTGGGGTCGAACTTCGGATACCCAGACGGCCGGGTAGCGGGAGCGATCACAATCCGTCGACCCGCTAGCACTTGGCCCCCAGTTCCGGCCGGCCCGGCAATGCTGCCGCGGTTAGTGTGTCTTCCATTCGATGTCGATTCTGGTGGGGTCGAAGTAGGAGCCGTCGGGGCGTCTGCCCTTGCTGGCGGGGAGCACGGTGACGGTGAGCAGGGTGGCGAGCACGGCGCGGCGCCGACCCAGGTCGAGCCCGCCGCAGCGGTCGGCGCTGGTGCCGTACCAGATCTGAGCGACGTTCGGTTGGCCGGCGAGCTCGATCAGCGGGTTAACCTTCGCGGCGGCGGTCAGAGTGTCGTTGATCTCGGTCATTCGAGTGCGGAGTTTGTCGGTGCCGGTGCGCAGTTGAGCAAGCGTGATGGCGCCCTCGGCGAAGGCGGCGGACAAGTCGGTGAGGCGCTGGCTGATGGCGGCGGCCTCGGTGTGCAGGGCGGTGGCGTCGAAATTGGTGTCGGTGGGTGCGGTGAACAGGTTGGTGGCGTCGGGGCGTTGCAGGCGGGCCACGATGATCCGCTCAACATATTCGTCGAGCCGTTGTGCGGCGCGGATGACATGCCCGCTTTGCCGGGTGTTGTCGCGGGCCTTGCACCGGTAGGCGGGTTGGCGTGTGCCGGAGTGGGAGACCCGCAGCGCGGGTTGGCCGCAGACGCCGCACACGTACAGTCCGCTGCCCAGCCATTTGACCCGATTGCTCGTGGTGGTGCGTCGGGCGGGGTTGCTGAGGATGGACACCACCGCGCGCCAGGTGACCTCCGGAACGATAGCCGGCCACGCGGCCGGGAAGGTCTCGGCACCGTAACTGGTCAGCCCGGCGTTGCGGGGTCGGCGCAGCATGTCCCGCGTGCCCACAGTGGTCCATTGCCGGTCCCAGGCGGTGCGGTGCCCGGACTCGTTGAGGTCGCGCACCACGCTACGCAGGCTGGCCCCGGCCACGATCGCCTCGCTGGCCTGAGCGATGGCGGCGGCCTCAGCGGCGCGGATCGTGGTGCCATCCGGCTCGAACCCAAACGGCCGGCACCCGCCTTGCCAGCGGCCCTGCTCGGCGGCCTGGCGCCTCGCGGCGCGGACCCGTTCGCCCTTGTGCTCGCTTTCGAACCGGGCCCACGCGCACAACGTGCGGGCCACCGCCCGACCAGACGGAGTCGCCAGATCCAGCGGACCCGCCTTCACCGAGTGCGTCACCACCCCCCGACGCTCGGCGAGATCAATGTAGGTCTCCAACTCCCGCGGGGTGCGGTGCAGCCGGTCGGTATGCCAGGCGGTGACCACCCGGGCCCGGCCGGCGTCCAGGTCGGCGAGCATCGCCAGGTAGTCCGGGCGGGGCTTGCCGGTGAACGCGGACAGGTCGTTATCGGCGTACACGCCCATCAGCCGCAACCCGAGCTGGCCGAACAGCGCGCACTGATCCTCAAGCTGACGTTCCACGCCCAGCCCGGCGCCCTCGCGGTCTTCGGAGATCCGCGCGTACATCACCCCCGGCGACCCGCTCACCTCGGTCAACCGGTGCAGACAGGCCAGCAACCCGGCGGTTAGGTCCAGGGTTGGAAGTCGAAGGTGGCTCATGGATTAAGTGTGTCACATATGTAGCTTCGGGAAGACCACACTGCTCGCAGCGCTGCTGGGCTGCGTGCCCGCCGGGGAGCGGATCGTCTGCGTGGAGGAAGCCCTGGAGCTCACCCCAAAGCACCCGCATGTCGTCCGGTTGACCGCCCGGCAGCCCAACATCGAGGGCGCCGGCGAGGTGACGCTGCGTGAACTGGTGCGCCAGGCCCTGCGAATGCGTCCGGATCGCCTGGTGATCGGGGAAGTCCGGGGAGCCGAGGTGTGCGAGCTGCTCGCCGCGCTCAACACCGGGCATGACGGCGGTGCCGGCACGCTGCACGCGAACTCCCCAGCCGAGGTGCCGGCCCGGCTGGAGGCGCTGGCCGCGCTCGGCGGCATGCCGCGCCATGCCTTGCACAGCCAGCTCGCCGCCGCGGTGCATGTCGTGCTGCACGTGGTGCGCCGTGATGGAGCCCGTCGCCTGGCCGCTGTGGGCGTGCTTGAACGCGACGGCGACCTGGTGCGCGTTTTGCCGGCCTGGCACGACGGGCGCTGGGCAGTGGGCCGGCAGCGGCTGTGCGATCTGCTCGATGGCCGGGGCAGGGGCGTGCCGTGTTGAGCGTCGCGGTGGCGGTGCTGGCCGCGGGGGTGCTCTGCTGGCCGGCCGGCGCCGGTCGGCCGCGGCTGGCTGGCCTGACACCCGCACCCGGTCGGAGGGTCTTAACCGGTTGGGTCACGCACCGTAGCAGGCTGGTGGTGGTAGGCCTGACCGCAGCCGCGGGTGCATTGCCGGCCGGTCCCGCTGGTGCGCTCGCCGCGGCGATGGTGGCCGGCACCGCCACCGCGTGCCGGCGGGCGAGCCGCGCGCGCCGCGCGGCGGCCGCGGCGGCCACCGACCTATCCGATGCCCTCGGCATCCTGGTGGCAGAACTGCGGGCCGGGGCCCATCCGGCCGACGCAGTGCAGGCCGCCGCTGACACCCGTGCCGGAGTGGGCAGTGATGTCGTCCGGGCACTGGCCACGGTCGCCGCCACAGCACGCCTCGGCGGCGACGTGCCGGCGGCGCTGCGCAGCGCGGGGCCGGCGCAGGTGCGTTGCTGGTTGGACCGGCTGGCCGGGGCCTGGTCGCTCGCCGAGCAGCATGGGATCGCGCTGGCGGACGTGCTCGACGCGGTGCGCCGCGACTCCGAGCACCGGGTGCGGTTCGCCGCCGACGTGCAGGCCCGGCTCGCCGGTCCCCGGGCTACCGCCATGGTGCTGGCGGGGTTGCCGCTGCTGGGCCTGGCGCTGGGCCAGGCGGTGGGCGCTGCACCGTTGCGGGTGCTGTGCCTGACCCCGGCAGGTCACCTGCTGCTGGTGATCGGCACTGCGCTGGCGTGCGCCGGAGTGTGGTGGAGTACCCGGTTGATATCTCGTGCGGTGCCGGCATGACGGCTCATGCGCTATCGAGCCTGCTGGTGGCGGCGGCGCTGATGACGGCGCCCGGTTCGGCCAGACCGCGTTCGCGGTTGCCGCGAACCCGCCACCCTGGCCGTAAACCGGGCAAGGACAGCCCGGCATGGTGGTTACGGTTCCGCGCGGACACCGGTGAGCGGCCCTTGGAGCTGGCTGGCACCTGGGAGCTGCTCGCCGCCTGCCTGCGCGCCGGGATGCCCGTTGCGGTCGCGCTGCGAGCCGTCGCAGACGGATTGGCCGCGCCAGCCGGGCCGGCGTTACGCCGCACCGCGCAACTGCTCGCTTTGGGCGCTGACTGC
Organism: Pseudonocardiaceae bacterium; assembly: GCA_036378735.1. Taxonomy (GTDB): domain Bacteria; phylum Actinomycetota; class Actinomycetes; order Mycobacteriales; family Pseudonocardiaceae. Next base: position 16,232 of record DASUVX010000167.1, read on the forward strand.
ACGCAGGCTTGGCAGCCGGCCCTGGAGTGCCCCGCCACCGCACGGCTGGCCAGGTCCGCCCAACGCAGCGGTCGAGGCGGCGGCGCACTCGCCGCGTCACTCACGAGTCTGGCCGCGCGGTTGCGAGCGGGAGCCCAGGAGCAGTCCGAAGCCCGAGCCCAACGCGCCGGCGTGTTCATCGCCGCTCCGCTCGGGCTGTGCTTCCTGCCCGCCTTCATCGCAATCGGAGTGGCGCCGGTGCTGATCGGACTGGCCGCCGGCCTGATGGTGCAGTGGTGATCAACCTCGAGAGGAGTATCCCATGATGATCGAAAACAAGATGCGGCAGCGGTGGCGGCGTGCGGTAGGCGGTGACGCAGGGATGAGCACCGTCGAATACGCGATCGGCACGATCGCCGCGGCGGCCTTCGCGGCCCTGCTCTACAAAGTGGTCACGGGTGGCGCGATCACGGCAGCGCTCACCGACTTGGTGCAGCAGGCGCTGTCGGTCAAGTTCTGATGTCTGAAGTAGTGACGGCTACCGGTGACCGGACCGACGACCGGG
>DASUVX010000168.1:0-9112 GCA_036378735.1 Pseudonocardiaceae bacterium
ACCGGACTGTTCGCTCCGCCGATCGAGGTGGGCGAGGACGCCGACACGCAGACCCGCCTGCTGGCCCTGCTCGGGCGCCGAGCGTAGCCCAGCCAGTAGACTGGACAGTATCGTCCAGAAACCTCCGAGTGTGGAGTCGCACGTGGGCAACGATGAGCCCCGGCAAGACCCCGACCGGCGAGACGACTATGCCGGACCGCGTGAAGAGTGTGGTGTGTTCGGCGTATGGGCACCCGGCGACGAGGTCGCCAAACTCGCCTACTTCGGCCTGTACGCCCTGCAGCACCGGGGCCAGGAGGCTGCCGGCATCGCGGTGTCGGACGGCTCGCAGGTGCTGGTGTTCAAAGACCTCGGCCTGGTCAGCCAGGTGTTCGACGAGCAGGTACTGTCCAGCCTGACCGGGCACATCGCCGTCGGGCACTGCCGGTACTCCACCACCGGCTCCACCACCTGGGAAAATGCCCAGCCGACCTTTCACACCACGGCCGCCGGATCCGGCCTGGCGCTGGGACATAACGGCAACCTGGTCAACACCGCTGAGCTGCTGGTCCAGGCCGGCAAGGTGGGCGCCCGGAACGGGGCGACCACCGATTCCGATCTGATCACCGGCTTGCTCGCTGCAGCCGCCGCGGACATCGGGATCGAAAACGCGGCCCAGCGCGTGCTGCCCCGGCTGCGGGGAGCGTTCTCGCTGGTGTTCTGCGACGAGGACACCCTGTACGCGGCGCGCGACCCGCACGGAGTGCGCCCGCTGGTGCTGGGCAGGCTCGAGCGCGGCTGGGTGGTGGCCAGCGAGACCGCGGCGCTGGACATCGTCGGCGCCAGCTTCGTCCGCGAGGTGGAGCCGGGCGAGATGCTGGCCATCGACGCCGGCGGGCTGCGCAGCTCCCGCTTCGCCAACCCCGAGCCCAAGGGCTGCGTCTTCGAGTACGTCTACCTAGCCCGCCCGGACACCACGATTGCCGGGCGCGGTGTGCACGCCACCCGGGTGGAGATCGGTCGCCGGCTGGCCAAGGAGCACCCGGTCGACGCCGATCTGGTAATTCCGGTACCCGAATCGGGCACCCCGGCCGCGATCGGTTACGCCGAATGCTCGGGCATCCCGTACGGCAAGGGCTTGGTGAAAAACGCCTACGTCGGGCGCACCTTCATCCAGCCGTCCCAGACGATCCGGCAGCTGGGCATCCGCCTCAAGCTCAACCCGCTGCGCGACGTCATCCGCGGCAAGCGCCTGGTCGTGGTGGACGATTCCATCGTGCGCGGCAACACCCAGCGCGCGCTGGTCCGGATGCTGCGCGAGGCCGGCGCCATCGAGGTGCACGTCCGCATCGCCAGCCCGCCGGTGCGCTGGCCGTGCTTCTACGGCATCGACTTCGCATCCCGCGCCGAGCTGATCGCCAACGGCGCCGATGTCGAGGGAATCCGCCGCTCCATCGGGGCGGACAGTCTCGGTTACGTCAGCCTGGACAACCTCATCGCGGCCTCGGAGCAGCCGGCGTCCCGGCTGTGCACGGCCTGCTTCAACGGTCGTTATCCGATCCCGTTGCCCACCAACGCGTCGGTCGGCAAGCACCTGCTCGAAGAGCTTGACGGGGTGGAGCGCGGCATTGCGGGTGACGCTGCGCCGGTGTTGCCGGTGGGGGCCGGCGCCGAGGATGCGCTACGGCGTCCCTGACCCGGGGCCCGACCGGGTAACGTTGCTGTAACAGCTCGTCGGGGCATCTTCGCGCCATTACCACGTGTCCTGGAGCGCTCGCCATGACCGAGATCGACAGCCCGCGCGCGACCTACGCAGCAGCCGGGGTGGATATCGCCGCCGGGCAACAGGCGGTCGCCGCACTGCGCCCGCACACCGAACGGGCCCGCCGCCCGGAGGTGCTGGGCACGATCGGCGGTTTCGCCGGCCTGTTCAAGCTCAAGCTGGAACGCTGGCGGGAACCGGTGCTGGCCAGTTCCACCGACGGCGTCGGCACCAAGATCGCAGTGGCGCAGGCGATGGACGTCCATCACACCATCGGGATCGATCTGGTCGCGATGGTCGTCGACGACCTGGTGGTCTGCGGAGCTGAACCGCTGTTCCTGCAGGACTACATCGCGGTCGGGAAGGTGGTACCGGAACGCATCGCGGAGCTGGTCCGGGGCATCGCCGACGGCTGTGTCCAGGCCGGCTGCGCGCTGCTGGGCGGGGAGACCGCCGAGCATCCCGGCATGATGACCGACGACGACTATGACCTGTCCGCGACCGGAGTGGGCGTGGTCGAGGCCGATGCCATCCTGGGGCCAGAGTGTGTCCGGCCCGGTGACGTGGTGGTGGCGATGGGCTCCTCGGGACTGCATTCCAACGGCTATTCGCTGGCCCGGCATGTGCTATTGGACATCGCGCGGATGCCCCTGGACGGCCATGTCGAGGAATTCGGCCGCACGCTGGGGGAGCAGTTGCTCGAACCCACCCGGATCTACGCCAAGCACTGCCTGGCGCTGGTCGCCGAGACCGAGGTGCGGACCTTCGCGCACATCACCGGCGGCGGGCTGGTGACGAACCTGTCACGGGTGATGCCGCGCGGGCTGGTTGCGGTGCTCGAGCGCGGCAGTTGGACGCCGGCCGCGGAATTCGCGCTGATCGCCCGCCGTGGGCGGGTGGAGCGCGCGGAGATGGAATGTACGTTCAACATGGGTGTCGGGATGGTCGCGGTGGTCGACGCCGCGGAGGTGGATCGGGCGCTGGCTGTGCTCACCGCGCGGCACGTACCCGCGTGGATTCTCGGCGAGGTGCGCAAATCGCGCGATGTCACCGTCGACGGCACATCGAAAGGCTCCCCTCGCGCGCTGCTGCGCGGGGAGCATCCCCGGTTTTAACTAAGGTTGGCTTCAGCGGCGGTACTCGTCGTACTCGTCGGCGTAAGCGTCCTCGCTGCGGTCCCCATCACCGTAGCTGTCACTGTGGCTGCCGCCGTTGCCACCCGACAGCTCTCGTTGCAAAGCTTCGAGATCCGTGGCGGGAGAGCTGTACTTGAGCTCCCGGGCCACCTTCGTCTGCTTGGCCTTGGCTCGGCCGCGCCCCATGGCTCGACCCCCTCGCACGCAGGGACGGGGCCATCCGGGGGAACGGCGGCCTCGTTCGCTCGACAACATCCGTTGGTTACCACCGTACAGGGTTCCCCACAGCGGATGCGACGTGGCAGCTCCTGCCGGGAGTGTCGGGTCGGCGTCAGTCGGTGAGTCCGCGTTGCTCGGCGAGCAGCTCGTCTACCGAGGCCGTTCCCCGGGCATAACGGGAACCGATTTCGGCATTGCAGGTGTCCACCACGTGCTGTACCTCGCGGCGGCGGCGGGACACCGACGTCTCCTCCGTCTGGTAAGCCGCCAGCGCGCCGGCGAGCTGCTCGGCAGACAGCGAGCCCACATCGGACAGATCGACATCGGCGACCAGGGCCTCGATGCGGCGGCGGTGCGCCTCGGCCTGCGAGGGCTGTAACGGTTGATGGCGGCCTGATCCGGTCGCCGGGGCGATGGCGTTCTCGGCCAGGATCGCCGCCAGTCCGGCGACAACGGGTGCGCTGCTGCCCTCCTGGCGGCGGCGCTGCTCGGCACGCACGATGTCGATTCGGGCGTGCAGCAGCCGTCGAAGATAGGACAGATCGGTCTCCTCCTGCGCCGCGAGATCCCGCCGCGCCCGCACCTCCCCCATCGGTAGTTTCCCCAGCCCAGCCACAAACCCGGGCTCGAGTATCCGCTCGATCACGCCGCTCATCCTGCCACCCTCCCCGCATTCAGCGGGCTGAGCGGGGTAACTCGGGTGGCCATAACCCCGCTGAGTCTGCTCAATGCGGTTGGCTAGCCCCTGAGGCGGCGCAGTGCGGCGCGGCCGGGGGGTTCGCCGGTGTCGGGGGGGAGCGAGGCGGGGTCGATGGACGCTGCGGCTTCGCCGGCCTGTAACGGGGTGCCGGGTTCTATCGAGCGTTTGAGTAGGGCTAGCGCGAGGGGGCCCAGTTCGTGGTGGATGGCCACGGTGCCGACCCGGCCGACCACCCGCTCGCCGGCTCGTACCGGGTCCCCGGTGCTGGGTGCCTGCTCGGGTGACTCCAGGTGCAGCAGCACCATCCGCCGCGGCGGGCGGCCCAGGTTGGCCACCCGAGCGACCGTCTCCTGGCCGCGGTAGCAGCCCTTGTCCAGGTGCACCGCGGAACCGATCCAGCCGACCTCGTGCGGGATGGTGCGCTCGTCGGTGTCGATACCCAGCCGCGGGCGCAGCGCCGCCACCCGGAGCGCCTCGTACGCCCAGGTGCCGGCCGGGGTGGCGCCGGCGTCGACGAGTCGCTGCCAGACCGGGGTGAGCTCGCCCCGGGGTACCACCAGGTCCGTCCGACCCGTCGTTGTGCGGACAAAACCGCCGCCCAGCTGCCCGGCTTGGGCGAGCACCTGGTCGGTGCCCGGTCCGAGTAGGGATAACACCGCTAGCTCCGCCGTCGCGTCCCGCGGCGCCACCTTCGACCAGAACACCATCGAGTTCAGGTAGGTCAGCAGTCCCTGCGCTGCACCTGGCTCGGTGTCCAGCCACACCGTGCCGTCCACGTGGGACACCACCGCGTGGTGCTCGACGTGTCCGCGCAGGTCCAGCACCAGCGCCTCGGTGTGATCGCCATCATCCAGCGCCAGCAGGTGCTGCGAGGTGATGGTGTGCAGCCAGCTCAGCCGGTCCTCACCCGGCACAGCGAGGACCTCCCGGTTCGACCGGTCGACCACCGCCACCCCGCGCTCGGCGGCGCGCTGCTCACCCAGCGGGTCGCCGTAGTGCCAGGCAACCCCAGGATCGGGAGAGTTCTCGGGCGGGCGCACCGCGCCCGGCAACTGCAGCAGCGGTGAGGTCACGAGCCGTCGTTCTCCACGGCCGGCGCGGCGTGCTCTGCGCAGCGTCCGGATAGCGCCAGGTGGCTGGCGTCGACCACGAACCCGAACCGCGAGCGCAACCGCTCGATCAGGTCGGCGAGCTCTTCAGGCGGCACTTCGGTGACAGCGGCGCAGCGGTGGCATACCAGGTGGACGTGTTCGTGCCCTTGGGTGGAGTAGCTCGGCGCGCCATGCCCGAGGTGGGTGTGGCGGACCAGGTCCAGGCCCTCGAGCAGCTCAAGGGTGCGGTAGATGGTGGTGATGTTGACCGCGGGCGCGACGCGCTGGACGTGCTCGCAGATGCGCTCCGGCGTGGCGTGCTCCAATTCCCGCACCGCGTCGAGAACCAGCTGGCGTTGCGGGGTCAGCCGCATCCCGCGCTGGTGCAGCGTCCGGCGCAGGCTGGTGTCCACATTCCTGATGGTAGCGCGGCTGCTGTGCTCGAACGGGTATCGAGCGTGGTCACTGCGCACGCTTGCGCCCCGCCGGGCCCGCGGTTGGCAGGGACGTCGTGTTATCCGTTGCGGCCCTGTTACGGGGGCGGATAGCGTGCAGGCACACGGGAAAGGAGGTGGTCCAAGGTTGAACGGCTATAGGACTCGTGAGGTGGCTGCCAGCTAGAGCCGCCGACGGCCGTGGAAGGCCACCTCCACTCCGACCATGTCGATCACGACGGCGGAGAAGCGAGAGGCGGCCGGCGAATCCAAGGCAGTCACCCGGCCCCCGGGGTGCCCGAGCGCTAGTCCTGCTCGGTCCGCCGCCCTAAGCGGCACCCCCGGGGGCCGACTCGTATTTCCCCGCTCCCCCCAGCCGCTCCCCCGCCAGCCGCCCGCCAGCCCTGCCAGCCGTCCGCCACCCCCGACATGGAGACATATCGGGCTTTCAGACGCACTTTTACCCCGACATGTCTCCATGTCGGGGTGGCGCGGGGGTGGCGCGGGAGCGGCGTCAGCCGGCCACGCGGTAGAGGCGGGCGGAGACGTGAGGCTGCATGGGCTGGCCGACCATGGCGCGTTCCTCGACGTAGGCCAGGTCGCCGCCTTCGACGATGCCGTAGAGGCGGTGTGCGGCGGTGACCTCCTTGGCCGATGCGCTGCGCACCACCGCGTCGGTGGCCAGCTCCCACGAAGTCTGGTTGCGCGGCCGCCCGTAATAGAGCTCGACGATCCCGGTGCCATGTGCGGCGAGCAGCTCGATGGTGTCATCGGCCTGGGGCCGCCAGAACCCGGTCTCGCGGGCCGCCGGCCGGATCACGTTGCCGTCATCGTCGAGCAGCCACGCGCGCGACTCGTAACGCAGGAACGGCCGCCCGTCATGGCAGATCACCAGCTGCTGGCCGAAGTGGAATGGCCCGTCGATGGTCGGGTAGACGACCTCTCCTTCGCCGCGCCAGACTCCTACCAGGGGCAGCAGCATGAGGCAGTTGGGGTGCAGCTCAGGACCCTCCCGCAGGTTCGCGGTGTCCCCGGGAATCGGCAGGTCGGTGAACTCCGGCATGTTCTTGATGCCGGTGTGCTGCGCGCGCTGCGCGGCGATCCGCAGTGCCTCGTCGCCGCTGGAACCGCCGGTGGCTGCCACGTCCGAGATCATAGGCTGATCTGTTGAGCCCGCCAGCGGCGTGCGGTGATCGCGCTTTGGGTGTCATCAGCGACACATTCTGTCGCGCACGGCACGCAACCGTGATCATCGACGTGTTACGAGGCGCCCGAGCGGTATCAGCCCACTTGCAGTTGCAGCAGCTGAAGCTTGGAGTTCTCCAGCTCCACCTCGAAGACGCCGGGAGTGTTCGCGGTGAAAACGACAGACGCGGTGGCGCCCGCGGGAACGTTGGCCTTGCGGTCATAGCCGTGCACGTGGATCTCGTCGGCCACGTCGCTACTCACCGACAGTACGATAGGGGTGCCGACAGGTACCGCGATCCGGCCGGTGTCGCCGCTGGCCTTGCCGCCGCGGACCTTGATGTTGATCGTGCGGACGGTCGACGCGGCTGGCGGCTTGGCTGACGCACCGGCGGGGTTGCCGGGCGCGGTACTGGCCCCGTGCCCGCAGCCACCGAGCGTGCCCACTGCCACTGCTGCCGCTGCTACCACAATCGCGACTCGACCCATCTGCTTACCTCCCCAGTGACCGCTGTGCGAGGGTGGCTAGCCTGCCACGGCCGCCGGATCCCGGTTTCGGAGGTAGCGCAGTACGCACGAACTGCTATCAAGCCGTGGCGACGCGGTCGACGGCGATGCGGCGGCGCACGGTCACCAGAGCTCCTTGCCGCGGCACCATCGTCACGTGGCGGGCCCGCACCGGCTCGTCCGGCGCCGTGGTCGCAGCCAGCTCGACTTTGCACAGGATCTCCCGCAGCACGGTGCGCATCTCCACCTGCGCGAAGGTGGCGCCGAGGCAGCGGCGTACCCCGCCGCCGAAGGGCAGCCAGACGGCCGGATCGGGCCGGCGGTTGAGGAAGCGCCGCGGCTGGAACTCGTCCGGCTCCGGGTAGTACCGGCTGCTGTGGTGCACCAGGTTGATGCTGGGAGCCAGGATGACGCCCGCCGGGATGTGGTACCCGCCCAACTGGAGGTCAGTAGTGAGCTTGCGGCCGAACTCGAAGATCACCGGTCGCACCCGCAGGCTTTCCTTGCACACCGCGTCGAGCCAAGCGTCATCGCCGTCCACGGCGGCCTGCACGGTGCGCGCGAGCAGTTCCGGATGGCGGGTCAACCGTTCGAAAGCCCAGGACAGCGCGGTGGCGGTGGTGTCGTGCCCGGCCAGCAGCAGGGTGACGAGCTGGTCGACGAGCTCGTCGCCGGGCATGTGCGTCCCCGTGCTGTCGGTGCTGCGCACCAGCATCGCCAGCGCGTCGGTTCGCTGGTCTAGCCGCGGGTCGGCGCGGCAGCGGGCGATTTCATCGGTGAGCAACGCCAGGGCTGCGGCCCTACGCTCGGCGCGGCGGCGCCACATGCCGAACCGGAGCAGCACCTCCGGTGGCGGGATCAGCTCAACCGGAGACCCGATCTCCAGCATGAGCGGTAACGCTGCCCGCAGCGCGGCGAGCCGGTGTCGGTCGTGCACCCCTATAACGGTTCGCAGGATGACCTCGAGGGTGAGTCGCTGCATGCGGGGATACAGCGGGAACTGTTCGCCGACCGGCCACTGCGCCACCTCCTCGGCGGTGATGGCGATCATTTCGGCGACCTGGCGGCGCACCGAGTCGCCGTGGAACGCCGGCAGCATCAGGCTGCGGCTGCGCCGGTGCTCGGCGTCGTCGATGACGAGCAGTGAGTGGGTGCCCACCAGCTGCGCGAGCGGGGCCGCCGCCTCCCCGGCATGGAAGATTGCTGGATCGCCACGGGTCACCGTGCGGATGTGGTCCGGATCGGCCAAGAAGACGAGCGTGCCGATCACGGGAATCCGGATGGCGAACACATCGCCGTATCGGCGATGGCAGGTTTGTACAAACCGGATCGGGTCCAGGTAGATCAGCCCGGCTTGGATCACGGCCGGAAGTGGCGGGCCGGGGGGAAACGCGCTCGCCATACCCGGGCAATATACATACGTTTGTCTAACACCGGTAGTATCCTCCGGCATGGGACACCGTGAGGCGCTGCTCGACGGCGCTCGGCGTTGCCTGCTGGAACGTGGTTACGCACGTACCACGGCACGGGACCTGGTGGCCGCCTCGGGCACCAATCTGGCCTCGATCGGCTACCACTTCGGGTCCAAGGAAGCCCTGCTCAACGGGGCGATGCAGCAGTGCTTCGACGAGTACATCGAGCAGATCACCCGGATCGTGTTCGCTGATCCCAGCGCGACGCCGTTAGAACGGGTGCAGGCCTCGTGGCAGGCGCTGGTGAGCACCGTCGACCAGTACCGACCGCTGATGGTGGCCTTTGTCGAGGCGCTGGCGCAGGCGCAGCGGGTGCCGCAGCTGCGAGCCCAGCTTGCCGACTGCTACGAGCGGTTGCGGGCCTCGGTGGCGGACATGGTGCAGGGCTCGGTACAGGGGCTGCCCGATCACACAGCGCGGCACGTCGCCGGATTCCTCATCGCGGTCTATGACGGCCTCCAGGTGCAGTGGCTGATCGACCCCCAGCGCGCCCCCACTCCCGACCAGCTGATGGCCGCACTGGAGCTCGCGCTGCCCGCCGCCCTGGCCAGCGACCAGGTTGGGGGCTCTTCAAGGACTACCAACCCCCCCGCGGCTTGCTCATAACGGCAGCCAACCCCGCCAGCA
>DASUVX010000169.1:0-8898 GCA_036378735.1 Pseudonocardiaceae bacterium
TGCTCAAGCCTGTAGTATGGTACATGCGGCGGGCCGTCTTTCGAGGAACGAGTGTCGGAACTCCATTCTTTCGAAATTCAGCCCGTCGCCCTATTCGCCACGCCGATGGAAATCAGCAAGGCGCGCTGAATAAGCCTCAAGGAACTGGCAGAGGAAACGGGGTTCGTCAACGTATCTCAATCTGCTCGTCCGCGATGCGGCCTGTGCACTGCCGGGACGCGCGCTGCTGCGGTTTGATCGAGCCGGGCGTTGCTGCATTCTCTCGACTTGATCGAGGTTGAGACACCGATGCTGCAGATCGTTCATGGGGTGCCACGGCGCGGCTGTTTCTCACCTACTCCAATGCCTTCGACACCGACCTGTGCCTGTGCAGGAGCGTGTCTCGCGGGAGTTCACGATGCTCAAGGTGTGTACCAGGCTTACCGATTACCAGGGGATGGCGTAGCCGACCCGCCCGCTGTGCGATCGACAACGGTGCGACTCGCCGGTTGCAGTGAGTAGGACATCGGCCGTGAATGGGTGCAGATCGGCCGTTCGGCGCGGCATCGACGGCGCTCGGCGAACAGATCAGTTGCGTGACCTGTCATGACGAGTTGCTTGACCACGCGCATCGAGTGGGGTCTTGCACTACATCCCGACTGGCTATCCGGAAAGCTGGGTGAGAGTTGTTCGAGCACCTCGTGGTGCCCGATCTGCTGGTCCGAGCTTCGTGAAGGACTTCCCGGTGGGCCTCTGCGCTGACTCGGCAGGGCCGCGGGTCTGGTCGAGGAATGGGATCCCTACATCCGATCCGTTGAGTCGCCACCGCCTACTGTCCAGCCGCTTGATCCGGTGGTGCAACGACAGCGTTTCAAGACGCAAGTCGCGCTCATCGCTGCGGGTGATGAGGAGGCGATGCCGGTGGATGAAGACTTCGGCGACTACGATGGTGTATGGAATGCCTCCGAGTGGCGGCATGGGAATGGGGATCGACCGGCCGCTGATGACGTTCACCGGTTCGGGTATCGAGACGCCATGGCGTTTCCGCTGCGTACGACCACAATGGGTGAGTTGATTTCGCATTTCGCAGGGAAATGGGCTAACCTGCTCGTTGTCGTTGTGGAGTCGTCGTGCGATGGCTCCCTCCACTACGTCCCTGAGGGAGGACGACGCGCATGGCGCAGAAGGTCACCGTAACCTTGGTCGATGACCTCGACGGAGGTACCGCCGAAGAGACCGTTGAGTTTGGTATCGACGGCGTGTCTTACGAGATTGATCTGTCGGCGGGTAACGCGGGGAAGCTGCGTGACTCGCTGGCTGACTATGTTAGCAACGCTCGGAAGGCGGGCGGACGCCGGAAGGCCGCAGGTCCGGCTCGTCGCGCGAGTAGCGGTGGTCGGGCATCGGTAGACCGTGAGCAGAACGCGGCGATCCGCGAGTGGGCCCGTAAGAACGGTTTCAACGTCTCAGACCGTGGGCGTATCCCGGCTGAGGTATTGGATGCTTACCACAAGGGAAACTAAGGTCGGTATGCGCCGGTGCCGTCCGGGGAGGGCGGCACCGGTCTGTTGTACATGGATCAGTCACTATGGTCGGCGCGACCAGGAATGAGCGCATCACCCATCGGCGCTTGGGGCCGCTTAAGGACCCGTACACCATAGACGAAGGTGAGTGCACCACCAAGGTAGCCGCCGGCTAACAGCAATACCCAGGAGATGACTCCGAGGATCAGCGCCGAGGCAATGATCTTGCCGTCGGAGTATCCGGCCAACTGCAATCGGAACGTCCCGGCGAACATGCCGGTGGCGCTGGACATCAGCGTCAGGTGCCACCAGCCCAGGGTGCGTGCGGGCGCATCGGCGGGAATACCGAACAGATCCACCAAGCCGGTGATGATGGTTGGTATGGCGGCAATGAGGCCGATCCCGATCGTGATCACCGAGGCGGTGGCCATCGCGGCGGGTTGAAACCCGGCAGCGCCAGCCACGAGCATCGCGACCCCGGCGGTGTAGGCACCGATGCCTACATCGGTCAGCGGCGGATGTGCAGGCTTGCCTGCCAAACCTTTCACCAGGCCCACCATTTCAACGCCTCCCTGGGAGTCGAAGCACCGCGGGTGGTGTTACCCGCATCACAGTAAACGTGCTGGGCCGACTCCCGGTTCAGGCATTTGCGAAAGCTAAGCTTGCTCGCTGGGATGTTCAGCGAGCAGAGATCGCTGGGACCCGTATCAACAGCGCCCCCTTGTCAATACGCATTTGTAAGGCGCAAACTTCTCCGATTGTGTCGCCATCGAGTTGAGCTTGCTGGGCAGATTCTGCGCTGATGATGACGGTGCGGCCCTGCCAGTGCTGCACTATTCGGTGACCACGGCGGCGGCGACTGATCACCCGGGCAGTCACCGCCAGCCATCCGCGGATGCTTCTCGGCCCGATGGACACGACATCCAGGAGCCCGTCGTCGAGTCGGGCTGCGGGCATCAACACCAGGCCGCCGACAAGCTTGCCGCAGTTTCCCACCACCACCGTGCGAACTCGGCGGGACGGCTCAACTTGCCCATCCACGGCAAGGGTGATCGGTGCCCTTGGGGCACTCAGTGCCCGAAATCCAGAGACGAAATACGCGAGCGGGCCCAGCCGGGCCTTCAATTCGGAAGGGGCGCCGGCCATGATTGCCGCGTCGAAGCCCACTCCGGCCATCACCAGAAATACCTGTTCGTCACCCTGATTGTCGATGAGTACCCGGCCGACATCGATCGCTCGGTTGTTCCCGGACAATGCGATCCGGGTGGCTTTGGCCATGTCCGCAGTCGCCATCGCCAGGTTGCGCGCCAGCAGATTAGCGGTGCCGGTGGGCAGCAAACCCATCGCGGTGCCCGATCCAGCGAGCACTTGCGCGACGTGGCGGACCGTGCCGTCTCCCCCGCAGGCGAGTACCACATCGGCACCGGCGGACAGCGCCATTCGGGTTTGGCCGCAACCGGGATCCTCGACGGTGGTCTCCAGCCACAGCGGTGGGTCCCATCCCAGCTCTCCGCATACTCGGCTGATGAGAACTCGCAGCGCCGTCGTATCGTCGAGGTTGCTCGGATTGACCACCACTGCCGGCAACGGGCGGCCGGATGTGGAGCGATCTGCCGGCTCGGGTTCCACAGATGTGAAGATAAAGGCTGTGCGACTTTTATGCCTGGGCGAGCGTGCCGTAAATATGAGCCCGGTCAGCGGTGGCGAGCCGCGGGCAACTGGCGCATGGCCGCTCGACGCCGGGTAGTGCGTAGACGAAGCAGCAGGAGCCGCGCCGGCGGGTCCAGTGGGTGCGCCCGCGGTCGTCGATCAGTTCGCAGATTGTCGACGCTGAGGTCAATGGTTTTTTGGGGGGCATCCCGCCGGCACCGAGCACTAAACGCGCGTCTGACGCACCGGCCTGCGGTGACCCGAATGCGCGCCCCGCGAGCAGCAGCCCACTGTCCAGCACATCGGTGACGGTTGCCCATTTGGTGCGGCGCCCGAAACGCACCTGGCTGCCGTAGACGAACAGGAAGCGGCTGGCGTGCGCGATCACCTGATCACGCAATACCGTGGCTAACGCCGCCTCGTCGGGGACCGGTACGGCGTCGGGATGCCCGGCGTCGGGATCACCGGGTAGGCACCAGAACCGTCCCGGGCGCAGTGCTACCTCCCGTAGCGCCGCTGAACCGAGCCGGAAACGCAACTGCTGCGGCGCCAGGGTGGGCACCCGCCGGGCGGAGTGAAACAGCAGCGCGCCGAGATAGCTGGGCACGATCAGATACCACTGCAGTACATAGCCGCCGGTGGTCTTCTCCGGGACCGCAGCCTGGGTCGGCAATGCGTGCTGTTCGGTCATCCATCGTGCGACCTTCGCCCGCCACCGGGTGAAGAAGTCGAGGTCGGACAGCGCCTGGTCGCACTCGATCCAGTCCGCGGTCAGGGGATCAGGCGGCGCCTGAGGACCAGGCGCCCGAGGGCCAGCGGGCAGCCGGGAATCACCGATGACGCAAAAGGACAGGAGTTTGACTGCACGGTCCACCGCCGCCACCGATGTGGCCAACGGATGTGCGCGATGCGGGTCCATTGCGGCCGCTGACTGCTTGTGTGGCACCGCCGCGTGCAGCACAGCCGCTCCCTCTCCCGTCGCCGGCTGATACAGGGTTGCCTTACCTAATGTCGAGCAAACCTAGCAGTCCGATTACCCCTGTGCACCCGGGATACACCGGGTCCACCCGACAGAGTTCAGTTTCACCCGCAGCGGACAGTTCCGGCCTTCTGGAATCCTGACCAGCGAGATGGCGTTGCATGAAGAGTTCGGGTAGCAGTTCAGCAGCGAGCAAGGCCGTCTGGCAGCTACAGTGACGGCACGGACTGTGTGACCCAGTACCGGTCGCGCGGGGTAGCGCGGCAGTCAGGAGTGCGCAATGTTTGAGAGGTTCACCGACCGCGCGCGGCGGGTGGTTGTGCTGGCCCAGGAAGAGGCCAGGATGCTCAACCACAACTACATCGGCACCGAGCACATCCTGCTGGGTCTGATCCATGAGGGTGAGGGTGTCGCGGCCAAGGCTCTGGAATCGCTGGGGATCGCCCTGGAGGGGGTGCGCCAGCAGGTCGAGGAGATCATCGGCCAGGGCCAGCAGGCCCCGTCGGGGCACATCCCGTTCACGCCACGGGCCAAGAAGGTGCTGGAGCTGTCACTGCGGGAGGCCCTGCAGCTCGGGCACAACTACATCGGCACGGAGCACATCCTGCTCGGGCTCATCCGCGAGGGCGAGGGCGTGGCCGCGCAGGTCCTCGTCAAGCTGGGTGCCGACCTCAACCGGGTACGCCAGCAGGTGCTGCAGCTACTGTCGGGCTACCAGGGCAAGGAGCCCGCAGAGTCCGGCTCCGGTCGCGGCGAGGGCACCCCGTCGTCGTCGCTGGTACTCGATCAGTTCGGCCGCAACCTGACCGCCAGCGCCCGGGAGGGCAAGCTGGACCCGGTGATCGGGCGCGGCAAGGAGATCGAGCGGGTCATGCAGGTGCTGTCCCGCCGCACCAAGAACAACCCGGTGCTCATCGGCGAGGCCGGCGTCGGCAAGACCGCCGTCGTCGAGGGGCTGGCGCAGAACATCGTCAAGGGCGAGGTGCCCGAGACGCTCAAGGACAAGCAGCTCTACACGCTGGACTTGGGCTCGCTGGTGGCGGGCTCGCGGTACCGCGGTGACTTCGAGGAGCGCCTGAAGAAGGTGCTCAAGGAGATCCGCACCCGCGGCGACATCATCTTGTTCATCGACGAGATGCACACCCTGGTCGGGGCCGGTGCGGCCGAAGGCGCGATCGACGCCGCGTCGATCCTCAAGCCGATGCTGGCCCGCGGCGAGCTGCAGACCATCGGTGCGACCACGCTGGACGAGTACCGCAAGTACGTCGAGAAGGACCCCGCGCTGGAGCGCCGGTTCCAGCCGATCCAGGTTCAAGAGCCGACGATCGACCACACCATCGAGATCCTCAAGGGCCTGCGGGACCGTTACGAGGCGCACCACCGGGTGTCCATCACCGACAGCGCGTTGGTGTCGGCCGCCACGCTGGCCGATCGCTACATCAACGACCGGTTCCTACCGGACAAGGCGATCGACCTGATCGACGAGGCGGGCGCCCGGATGCGGATCCGCCGGATGACCGCTCCGCCGGACTTGCGCGACTTCGACGAGAAGATCGCCGCGGTGCGCCGGGACAAGGAGTCGGCCATCGACGCCCAGGACTTCGAGCGGGCCGCGAAGCTGCGTGACTCGGAGAAGCAGCTGCTGATCAAGAAGACCGAGCGGGAGAAGCAGTGGAAGGCCGGCGACCTCGACGTGGTCGCCGAGGTCGACGACGAGCAGATTGCCGAGGTGCTGGCCAACTGGACCGGTATCCCGGTGTTCAAGCTCACCGAGGCGGAGACCACCCGGCTGCTGCGCATGGAAGACGAACTGCACAAGCGGATCATCGGCCAGCATCAGGCGGTCACTGCGGTATCCAAGGCGATCCGCCGCACCCGGGCCGGCCTGAAGGATCCCCGGCGTCCCTCCGGCTCGTTCATCTTCGCCGGCCCGTCCGGCGTAGGAAAGACGGAGCTGTCCAAGGCGCTAGCGGAGTTCCTGTTCGGTGACGACGACGCGCTCATCCAGATCGACATGGGTGAGTTCCACGACCGTTACACCGCATCCCGGCTCTTCGGTGCTCCTCCCGGCTACGTCGGTTACGAGGAGGGTGGCCAGCTCACCGAGAAGGTGCGCCGCAAGCCGTTCTCGGTGGTGCTGTTCGATGAGATCGAGAAGGCGCACCAGGAGGTGTACAACACGCTGCTGCAGGTGCTGGAGGATGGCCGGCTGACCGACGGTCAGGGGCGCACGGTGGACTTCAAGAACACCGTGATCATCTTCACCACCAACCTGGGTACCTCGGACATCTCTAAGGCCGTGAACCTGGGCTTCTCGGCGAACAATGACCAGGACTCGAACTACGAGCGGATGAAGACCAAGGTCAACGACGAGGTCAAGAAGCACTTCCGTCCCGAGTTCCTCAACCGGATCGACGACACGATCGTCTTCCACCAGCTCACCGAGGAAGAGATCATCACCATGGTGGACCTGATGGTCTCCCGGGTCGAGGCTCAGCTACGCAACAAGGACATGGAGCTGGAACTCACCACCATGGCCAAGAAGCTGCTGGCCAAGCGCGGGTTCGACCCCGTGCTGGGCGCCCGGCCGCTGCGCCGGACCATCCAGCGCGAGATCGAGGACCAGCTGTCGGAGAAGATCCTGTTCGGCGAGATCGAGCCCGGTCAGATCGTCATCGTCGACGCCCAGAACTGGGACGGCGAGGGCCCGGCCGAGGAGGCGCAGTTCGTCTTCCGCGGGGTGGCCAAGACCCTGCGAGTTCCCGACTCCCCGCTGGTCGACCTCGACAGCGCTGCAAGCTCAGACTGAGGAAAGGGGCCCCGATCCCGAGGGATCGGGGCCCCTTTCCTCAGTCGCGTGTGTCGCGCCCTCGTGCTCCGTGTGTCGCGCCCCTGTGCACGCCGCGCCGGGGCGACGGCGACGGCGGTAGCAGGTTCAGTCCGGCGTGCTGGGTGACGGCTCGGCGGTGAGCGCGACCTCGAACTCCAGCAGCGACGCGCCCGTGGCTATCGGCTTCTGCCGGCCCTCAGCGTGGGCTTCCATCGCCGGGCCGTTGCGCCAAGCCTGGAAATCCTCCTCGGTTTCCCACCGCGAGTAGACGAAGTACCGATTCTCTCCAGCCACGGGGCGAAGCAGTTCGAAACTCAAGAAGCCGGGAGCAGAGGTCACCGACCCGTGCCGGGCCGCGAACCGGCGTTCCAACTCGGGACCGGCGCCTTCGGGCACCTCAATTGCGTTGATCTTCACGACGGCCATACCGCCAGCCTACGACTAACCGGTCCCACCGGTCGGCGTTGATGCCGCGTCGCCTGGGAGCACGGCGCGGGCAACCGATCTGACGTCAGTTATGTGCTCACCGACGGTGACCTATGGTAATCGTGAGCTGGTAACTGTGGGCGTGCCGGCGACGTCAGCCAGTGCAGCGGAGTGTGCTCTAGCATCACCCGGCGTGAACATTGCCGTGGTGCGGAATCGGTGGTTGGTGGGCGCGGTCGTGGTGGTGATCGCCGCCCTGGGTGTGGTATTGCTGCTGCGCTTCACACGGAGCGGCGACAGACTTGCTCGGGTTGCGATCCCTGCTGGTGAGCAGGGTCCTGGTCTGGTGCCTTATCAGGATCCGCAGGGCCGGTTCAACGTGGCTTACCCGCGGGGTTGGTCGCTGTGGTCCTCCACGGATCCGCAGGTGGCGTTGCTGGCCGGCGCAGGGCCGCGGTCGGGGGATTCGATGCTGGTGCGGGTCGTGTCGTTGCCCGCGCCGGTGGATCCGGCGCATTGGGTGACATCAAGGCGCTGACTGACCGGCTGTTGCAGGGCAGCAACGTCCATGTGGTGGTGCAGCGCCCGGTACAGCTAGGCGGGCTGGCGGGTTACTACTACCTGTACACGATCGGTGAGCCCGGCAGCGCCGGCTTCGGGGTACACGCGCATTACTTCCTGTTCAGTGGATCGACGATGCACGTGATGGTGTTGCAGGCGCTGCCGGACACCGACTTCACCGAGCTGGCTCCGACCTTTGACCGGATCGCACGCAGTTACCGGGTTGCGGTACCCGCGGCCGCACCCTCCGCCGGCCGGTAAATCGGTGCTGGTGTTCCTGGTGCGACCGGCGGGCCACAGTGCGGGCCCATGACCAGGATGCTGCGGCAGATCGACGCCGCGTGGCGATCGATCTCCGGAACGGTGACCACGATGTTGTTCAAATCGGGGCCCGTAGGCGATCATCTGGGTGACCGGGAACAGCGTGGCGAAGCTGGTGTTGATGCCGCGAGCGCTGTCGTGGATCGAGGCTGCGATGTTGTGGATGTCGTTGACGGTGCCGGCCAGCGCGCTCGCGGTGGTGCTGATGGTGCGGGCAGTGCTGGTGATGCCGTCGACTTTGGAGTTGATGGCCACCACCGTGTTCTGCACGCTGGCCGCGCCCGCCTGGATATTGCTGACGCTCTGCTCGATCTTGCGGGTCTTACCCTCCAGCGACGCGGTGGCCTTGTCGATCTGCTCGGTGACGGCGGCGGTGGTGTCCAGACGTTGCACCTGGGCAGTGTTGACCTGTACGGGGACCAGGTGCGTATTGGCCGCGTCGACGGAGCTGGCGATGCGCCTGGCGTCGACGTAGGTCCGGGTCAGCTCGATGACCGCGACGACCACGAACGCCAGCACCAGCGGGTTACCATCGGGAATCTCTCCCCTGCCCCCGAACACAAGTCACAGCTAACGATGGTCAATAAAATGAGAATGACCGGTCTCTATAGCCTCAGCTTCGGTTGTTC
>DASUVX010000170.1:0-25032 GCA_036378735.1 Pseudonocardiaceae bacterium
GTCCTACGTCGATCAGGAGCGTGCCGGCATTGACCCCACCAAGACGGTGTTCGAGGTAGTCTCCGACGGCTTGGACCACATCCAGGTCGGTAACACCGAGATGCCCTCGCGAGCGTATGTCAGCGCCTTCGGCTTCAAGGGTCCCGATCAGCAGAAACCGGCTGGCGTCCTGTCCGGCGGCGAGCGCAACCGGCTCAACCTGGCGCTGACCCTCAAGCAAGGTGGCAACCTGATCCTGCTCGACGAGCCCACCAACGATCTCGACGTCGAGACGCTGAGCTCGTTGGAAAACGCGCTGGAACAGTTCCCCGGTTGCGCCGTCGTGATCTCCCACGACCGATGGTTCCTGGACCGGGTGGTGACCCACATTCTCAGTTGGGAAGGCACAGAGGAGAATCCCGCTTCCTGGTTCTGGTTTGAAGGGAACTTCGAGGCGTACGAGCAGCAGAAGATCGAGAGACTCGGAGCGGAGGCGGCGCGACCACACCGCGTGACCTACCGCAGACTGACCCGGGACTGACCGGGATGCGGCGGTCGATGATCGGCAACTGCGATGGGGGTGGGAGGTGAGTAGCACGGTGCGCGAGGTCCGGGCCGGCATGGCGCCCACCGGAGGCCCTAATGGAGGTGAGGCCGCATCGCTGGTGGAATCGGCGATGCTGCTGCGTTGGCGCGCGCCCGAGCTGGCGCTCTTGCTGGCCGATCGGGCGGTGACTGCTGCGCAGGATGATGCGGTGGCTGTGCTGCGCGCAGATCACATCGCGGTGTTTGCACTCAACCGGCTCGGTCGGTACGGGGAAGCGGCCCATCGCCTGTTTCCGGCGATCCGAGACGGCGACACCCCCCAAGGGCTACGACATGAGCTGCACGTGGAGTTAGCGCATTGCGCGGCCGCGTTGGGGGAGCCGGCCACTGCGCTCGGTGCAGTGCGGGGGGTGCTGGCCGCTGGTGATGATGTTGCTCCGGTGCTCCGGGGCGGGGCACTCGTGGCGGTGGCCGAGGCATCCGCGGCACTCCGTCGTGGTGACCTTGTCGCATCGGCGCTTGAGGAAGCTGATGAGCTGTATCGCGAGGACCCGGGCCTCGATCACGACACCGCACTGCTGCTGCGGGCCGCGGTCCGAGCAACCGACGCGGCGTATCACCGTAGCCGGGGCGAGGCGGCAGCGGCCGAGGCGAAGGCGCGGCAGGGTCGCGAGCTGCTGGCTGGTCTGGCCGACCCTGATCACGACAGCGGTGAGGTGAGTGCGCGCCTGATGCTTGAGCTGACGCTCAGCTTGCTCGTCCGCGGCGCGGGTGAGGCCGCGTTGCAGGAGGTGCGGCCGCTGTTGCGGCGTCCGGTGCGGGCCGCCGCTGCCGGCGCGGTTGGCAGGCTGCGGCTGGCCCTGGCTACCCAGGTGCACCTCGCCGAAGGCCGTCACGAGCCGGCGCTGACGCTGCTCGCGGATGCGGTGGAAGGCGCTCAGCGCTACGGCGTCGACGCCGTCCTCGCCGAATGCCTGGAGGGCCTGTCCCACGTGCATGAGGCCAGGGATGAGTTCGCCGACGCCCTGCACTGCATGCGCGCAGCCCGAGCCGCTGAAGGCCGCCACCGGCGCGACGTCGAGGCTGCGCGAGCCGCCCTGCTGGACAACTGCGGATCTGGTCGCCGTGAGGAAGCGCATTTGGTCGGTCAGGTCGCCGGGCTGCTGGGTAATGCTGGGACGGGCAGTCCTGGACTTGACGCTGACACCGGACCGTTGCCTATCGAGATCATGGCCGAGCCGCCGGCGCACCAGGTTGCCGAGGTGGAGGTTGCCCAGGTGCAATCCCGGGGGGCAGACGCCGCTGAGCCGGACATTGTCCAAACGGCAGTTGCCGAGGTGCAGGTCGCTGGGCCGGACGTTGCCGAGACGGTCGAGGAGCAGGAAGTCGCCGTCGCGCACAGCGCGGAGGTGCACAAGCCTGCGGTGGTGGACATCTCCTTGGTGGCACCCAGCGCGACCGCGGCTCAGCCTGTCGCTCGCCGGGCGGTGGCGCAGCCGGTGATGGAAGCGGCGGCTGCGGCGCCGGCCGCCGAGACCTCGAGCGGACGTGATCCATGGCAGTCAAGAGCACGACATCGCCGCGGTACGGCCGGAACCGTGTTGTCGGTGAGTGACCTGCTTCCCGCATCGGCTTTGTCCGCGGGGCGCTCCGGTCGGCGGCGCGCCGAGCAACCAGGTGAGGATCGTAAGGAGGAAATGGACGTCGCCGAGGTGCCGCAGCGCGCCGACGGTGGTTCCGAGGAGGGCAGCGCAGCTCGCCGCCAGGCTACGGACACTCCGGACGGGTCGTCCGCTTCGACGCTGACCTACCCGGTGCTGGTGCCGCCGGCAGTGGGCTCGTCGGAGGCCGTCGACGATGTCGTCACCGGTGGTATCCCAGAAGAGGACCCGGAAGACGAAACTGACGTCGTCTCGGCGACCCAGCGAGAGATCCCGGCATTCGGACCTCCACCGGCCCCAACGCCACGAGCGCTGGAATTGGAGCCGGTGGACGGGGAGCCGGCAGAGCAGGCCGCGACAAGCCAGATGGGTCTGGGTGACCTGCTCGCCGAGGCACTCGCTGCTTACCAGGAAAGCCGTGACGTCCACGCCGACGCACGGTCGACCACGCCGCCCCGCACTGACGGTCGCAGCCCGGCTGAAGAGACCAACCGGGACACTCCCGGTTACGGTGCGGGAGGTACCCGCTGGGCGGCGGCGGGCCTGGCGCTGGCTCCGAACGCCAGTGACCCGAGCCCTTCTGACTCGAGGGCTAGTGAACCGAGCCAGCGACAAGCAGAACCGGCAGAACCGGCAGAACCGTCCGAGGCGATCACCAATCCACTGCTGCGGCTACCCGATCTCACCGCGGAACCGCGATGGGCCCCGCAGGAGAGGGGTCATCGGTCCGCCGCCGGAGATTAGTGCTCGCTGCGACCAGATGCAGGCACCGATTCACGCCGACTGGGGGCGGGTAGTTGGCGGTATTCAGCACGGACGTGGCGGTGCGCTGGTCGGACATGGATGTCTTCGGACACGTCAACAATGCCTGCGTGGTCACGCTGTTGGAGAGGCGCGCACCGAGCTGCTTTTCGGTGAAGGTGCCCGGCGCGGCGCCCAGACCCTGGCCAACGGCGTGGTCGTGGTCGAACTGCTGGTCCGCTACCGGCAGCCGTTGGTGTACTCGGCCAGCCCGGCGCGGGTGCAGCTTTGGGTCAGCGAGCTGCGAGCTGCGTCATTCGCCCTGGACTACACCGTTGCCGGGACCGGCGGTAACGCGGTCGTCGCCCGGACCCAGCTGGCCCCTTACGACATCGCAGCGCAGCGGCCGCGCCGGCTGGTGCCTGCCGAACATGAGTTCCTGTCCGCATTTCGAGACGGCGGTGTCGATGACTGAGCTGTGCATTCCAGATCCTGTCGAGCGGGCCGATCTCGGTGTCTTCGTGGCCCGTGCGGTCCGGCTGGACGGCGAGGTGCTCGTGCGGCTACGAGCCGCAAGCGGTCGGCTGCAGGCGTGGGTGGACACCCCATTCGACGCGCTGGTGACTCGTTCGATACGTGGCCGCCTGTGGCCTGGTGACCTCACCGTCAAGGGATCAGACCTGCTTGCGGCGCTGGCAACGGCCGGTGACACGGTGGTCGAGCCCGGCAGGGCCCAGGACGCCCGGTGGCGCTGTGCGCTACCACCCGAGCGAGGCTGGCGCGCGGTCGATCAGGTGCCCGCTGAGGTGCTCGCCGACCTCGCCGGCCAGGGCGCCGCTGTCGCCCAGACCAACCCTGGTCCGCATGGCCGTCCGCCCTCCGATCTGCTGGATCAGAAGGTGATCACTGTCAGTGGCGCCGGGTTGGACGTCGGGGTACCGCTGCGCTGCCTGTTCGCCCTGTCCGGCATGGGCTTCGTGGGTAATCCCGTGTCGGCGGAGCCTGTCCGGGTCTGGGCCACTGATTCGTGGCTGCGGCTCGACGCCCGCTACGGCGCCGTGCTGCGGCGCCGGCACGCTTTGCTGCCGCTGCTCGTCTGACGGCACCGGCTCGGACCCAACGTAGGTCAGATCAGCCAGACAGCGGTATCCGGAGGCAAGGCCTCGCGACTCTGCAGCAGTGGCCTGCTGGCGAGCAGTACCTCTCCCGGCGGCAGTGCCACCGGCGTAGCGGAGGCATTCAGACCGCAGATCAGGCCGCCGCCCTTGCGCCGGAATGCGAAACAGCCGGGTGGCGCCCCATACCACTCCAGCTCCGAGCCGCTGAATGCCTTGTTCCCCTTTCGTAGCTCCAACGCCCGCCGGCACAACGACAACATCGAATTCGGATCCTCCAGCTGGGCCTCCACGGCGTACCCGGACCAGTTTCCCGGCATCGGTAACCAGGTGCCGGGTGTCGCGCTGAACCCGTACGGCGGCCTGATGCCTTCCCACGGCAGCGGCACCCGGCAGCCGTCGCGTCCCCGGTTGGTGAACCCGGATCGGCGCCACACCGGGTCCTGCAGCGTCCAATCCGGCAGTTCGACATTCGGCAGGCCCAACTCGTCGCCGTTGTACAGGTAGACCGGTCCAGGCAGGGCCAGCTGCACCAGCGTCATCGCCCGCGCCCGCGCCAGTCCCACCTCACCGCCGCCGTAGCGGGTCACCGGACGGACCGCGTCGTGGTTGGCGATTGTCCAGGTAGCCGGTGCCGGGGTGCCTTGGACAGCCAGCAGCGAATGCTCGATCGCCTCGCGCACCTGCTCGGCGTCGAAATCCGCCTCCAGCAGCCGGAAGTTGAAGCCTAGGTGCAGCTCGTCAGGGCGGATATAGCGAGCGAAGGCGATGTCGTCACTTACCCAGATCTCACCGACCGCGACTCGAGCCGGGTACTCGTCGAGCACTTTCCGGATCATCCGGTGGAGGTCGTGCACACCGTCGGCGTCGAAGCGGGGATCGGCGACGTCGGCGTCGAGCAGACCCGTACCAGCTGGGATTGGACGCGGCATGTCCGGCAGCCCGGGCGGTTTAGCCATCCCATGGGCCACGTCGATACGGAACCCGTCCACGCCGCGGTCCAGCCAGAACCGCAAAGTCCGCTCGAAATCGGCGGCCACCTCCGGGTTGTCCCAGTTCAGGTCCGGCTGCTCGGGTGCGAATAGATGGAGATACCACTGGCCCCCATCGCTCAGGGTAGGGCGCAGCCGGGTCCACGCGGGTCCGCCGAAGGTGCTGGTCCAGTTGTTCGGCGGTGTTGTCCCGCCGTAGTCGGAGCCGTCCCGGAAGATGTACCGGGCTCGTGCGCGGCTGCCCGGCGCCGCCGCCACGGCTGCCTGAAACCACGGGTGGCGGTCGGAGGTGTGGTTGGGCACCAAGTCGATGGTGATCCGTAGGCCACGCTGATGGGCGTCGGTGAGCAGCCGGTCGAAGGTGGCCAGATCGCCGAAGAGCGGATCGACGTCCCGCGGATCGCTGACGTCATAACCGTGGTCGGCCATGGGAGAGCGGAAGAACGGGGTGAGCCACAGCGCGTCCACGCCAAGCAGCTCCAGATAACCCAGCCGGCCGCACAGGCCCTCCAGGTCGCCTACGCCATCACCATTGGCGTCAGCGAAGGAACGGACGTAGACCTGGTAGAAGACGGCATCGCGCCACCAGCCCTCGTCTTCAGTGGCGAGGCGGCGGTGGTTTGCGCGTCGCACGAGGTAATCCTGCCAGGCCAGGCGCGGCGACGTCGGCAATCAGCTCAGCGAGTTCACCAGGCTGTTGGCGGCCATCTCCAGGTAATTCCACAGAACCGCGCGGTGCGCCTCGTCGAGTTCGGCTTCGTCCACCGCGACGCGCATGCAGCGCAACCAGGCGTCGCGCTCGGTCGGCCTGATCCGGAACGGCACGTGCCGCATTCGCAGCCGTGGGTGTCCGCGCGCTTCGGAATAGGTGTGCGGCCCACCCCAGTACTGCATGAGGAACAGCCGTAGGTGCTCCTCGGCGGGACCCAGATCCTCGTCCGGGTAGAGCGGGCGCAAGATCTCGTCTTTCGCGACCAGCTCATAGAAACGCCCGACGATCCGGCGAAACGTCGGCTCGCCGCCGACGGCTTGGTAAAAGGTCTCTGGTGCAGCCACCACCCCATCCTGCCCTGCGGGCTTCTCGTGAGGGGAGAGGTGTCAGGACGGCGGCGCGGCATTGCCAGCTGGCGTGGGTGGTGGGATCCCGGCGTCGGCGAAAGCTTCCTTGATGCCCGCCAGGAGTGCGCGCTGGACCGCCCACTGCCGGCCGGCCTGCACCTTCGTGGTGATCCGCAGCGTTACGCCGTCGGAATTGATCGACTCGACTCCGAGCACCTCGGGGGGTTCCAGCACGTCGGCGGCCAGCACGCTGCCGTCGCCGGTGAGCTCGGTCGCCGTGCGGCCGGCGAGCTCAGTGGTGGCCGGGATGTCCGCCTCGTGCCCGACGGGCACGTCGACGACGGCCACGGAGTAGTCCTGGCTGGAGTTGCCGACCCGCAGCACCTCACCGTTGCGGACGTACCAGACGGTGCCCTTGGTATCCCGCAGCGTGGTCACCCGCAGGCCCACGGCTTCCACCTTGCCGGTGGCCTCCCCGAGATCCACCACGTCGCCCACCCCGTATTGGTCCTCCACCAGCATGAACATTCCCGACAGGAAGTCCTTGACCAAATTCTGCGCACCGAAGCCCAACGCGATACCGAGGATGCCGGCCGATGCGATGATCGGTCCGAGGTTGATTCCCAATTCGCCCAGTATCAGCGTGCAGGCCACGCCGTAGACCACGAAGGTCGTCCCAGAGCGCAGCACGGAGCCGATCGTGCGGGCTCGCTGCGATCGCCGTCTCGACAGCAGGCCCGTGCTACGCCAGGCTTCCGGAGCCCGCTCGCGCAGCGGTCGCAACAATCCGGGCGGCGGTCCCTCGGCAGTCACCTGGCTCAACCGGTTGATCGCCCGGTGCGCCATCAGGCGGACCAGGACGGCGAGCACGATGATCAATACGATGTGCAGTCCTGCACTCACCACCGTGTCGGCATAACGGGACAGCAGGTCGTTGTGCGTGATTTGATAAATACGCGCGCACCACGAGCCCTCGTCGCGGGAGCAGTCTGGCTGCTTTACCAGTTGAGCGATCATCTGGTGGGTACCTCCAGTCACCCGCCGGACTGTATCTGTGGCTCCCACCGACCACGTGGCGTGCCGGGTCTGCGCGGTTGTCACCGACACGCGGCACTACCCGGTACGTGCGCAGTGGCCGCCTTCTATGGTGGACTAGTCCCGCGAACTGGCGGAGGTGGTCGCGTGCACGACCGACAACCCAGCCCGGAGGGTCACCCAGCGGGGGCGGACCAGCAGACCGCCTCGCGCTCCGGAACCTCAACCGGGCTTCTCGAAACCACTGTCCTCGTCGCGGACCGCGCCCCACCCACCGGTGCACCGGCTTGGGGACGTCGCCGGGTATTGCTGCTCAACGCCAGTTTTGAGCCGCTGACCGCGCTTCCGCTGCGCCGGGCCATCGTGCTAGTCGTGTGTGGTAAGGCGGATGTGGTGCACGGCGACGCCGCCGGCTTGGTGCTGCACTCCGCGACCGCCAGCGTGCTGGCTCCCTCGGTGATCAAACTGTGCACTTTCGTTCGGGTGCCCTACCGGGCGCGGGTCCCGATGACCCGGGCGGCGTTGATGCACCGGGATCGTTACCGCTGTGGCTACTGCGGAGCCCGCGCCGAAACCATCGACCACGTAGTGCCGCGTAGCCGCGGCGGCGAGCACTGCTGGGAGAACTGCGTGGCCTGCTGCTCGCTGTGCAACCACCGAAAGGCCGATCGCCTGCTCACCGAGCTGGGGTGGAAGCTGAGGGTAGTGCCGCGCGCCCCGCGCGGCCAGCACTGGCGGCTGCTGGCTACGGTGCCCGATGCCGATCCGCTCTGGTTGCCCTACCTCGGCGAGGTCGCCTAGGTAGGCCGCCCTTCAAGAGCGGCCAACTCCGGCCGGAGCGGCCCGTAACCGCTACCAACCCCCGGCGCCCTCGCGCACGTAGGGTAGGGCGCGTGGCAGACCTGCACGAGTTGACCGCCCTGGAGCAGGCCGCAGCGGTGCGCCGGCGCGAAGTGAGCCCCAGCGAGCTCGTCGAGCACCATCTGCGGCGGGTGCAGGACAAAGACGACCAGCTGGGTGCGTTTGTCACCGTCACCGCTGACCGGGCGATGGATGCAGCCCGAGCCGCCGATACGGTGGTGACCCGGACCGATCCGGCCGCACTTCCGCCGCTTTTCGGCGTGCCCACCGCGATCAAAGACCTCACCGCCACCGCTGGCGTGCGCACCACGTTCGGATCGGTCATCTACGCCCAGCACCTACCGCCCGTCGATGACGATGTGGTCCGGTTCCTGGCCGCTGCGGGCACGATCAGCCTGGGCAAGACGAGCACCCCCGAGTTCGGGATGACCTGCTACACCGAGCCGGCAAACCTGCCGCCCGCAGTCACACCCTGGGACACCAGCAAGTCGGCCGGTGGCTCTTCCGGCGGGGCGGCTGCCGCGGTGGCGGCTGGGCTGGTGCCTTTCGCGCAGGGCAGCGACGGCGCCGGCTCGATTCGCGGGCCGGCGGCGGTCTGCGGGCTGGTGGGTCTCAAACCCAGTCGGGGACGGGTATCCCGCGGCCCGGTTGCGGGCGATGTGACGTTGCTCTCCGTGCTGGGGCCGCTGGCCCGCACCGTCGAAGACGCCGCCGCGCTGCTTGACGCCATGGCCGTGCCGTGCCCCACCGAACCGGTGATCGCGCCGCCGCTACCGTCGGGGCAGAGCTTCCTGCAGCAGTGCCGCGTGGAACCTGGCCGGCTGCGCATCGGGCGCTACGCCGATTCGCCGCTCACGGGCGACGAGCTGGCGCCGGAGTGCCGTCAGGCCTGGGAAAACACCGCCATCGTGCTCGCTGACTTGGGTCATGACGTCGTGGACACCGACTCGCCGTTCGATCCCGAGGTGTTGATACCGGCGTTCGAAACGCTGTGGGCGGTGGGCGCGACGTCGGTGCCGGTTCCCGAGGGGGCGCAAGGCGCGCTGCTGCCGTTCACCCAATGGTTGCGCGGGCAGGGAGCCGGGGTCAGCGGGCCTGAGTTGCTGCAGGCGATGGGGCAAGTGCAGTTCGCGGGCCGGGCGGCTGTCTCGGCGCACGCGGAGTTCGACGCGGTCCTCACGCCCATCCTGGCCCAGTTACCCCGGCCGATCGGTTGGTTCAGTTCGGTATCTCCGCCGGAGAATTTCGAACGGCAAAAGCGTTTCATCCCTTATGCCGCGCTGTACAACGTGACCGGGCAACCCGCCGTCTGCCTGCCGATGCACTGGACCGAAGACGGGCTCCCGGTGGGGGTGCAGCTGGTGGGCCGACCGGCCGGGGAAGCCAAGCTGCTCGCGCTGGCCGGCCAGCTGGAGCGCGCCCACCCGTGGGCACACCGCCGACCGCCTACCTGGTGAGGCGCCGGTTGGCGCCGGTCAGCTACCGTGATCTCGTGACATCGCTGGATATCATCCTGATCCTGGCGGGCGTGCCGCTGGCCATTATGGTCACGTTGGGACTGCTGACGCTGCGGCCGACCTTCGCGCGGCCGCGCCGCTACCGTCCCGGCGACGAGTGGAGGTATCCCCCGGTGTTGTGGACGGCCTATCCAGAGGCCTGGCGTGACGGCGTCGCCGCCCGCCGCCACCATGGTCGATCCGGTGGAGCGCGTGGAGGTGCCCGTGGCAACTGGTGACGAGCAGCACGCGGATCCCGTGAGGCGTGGCCATCCTCAGGACGACGGGCACCAACCGGAACTCGCGCACGGCGAGGCTGTCGTCGGCACTGGACGGATCTCCGCCGCCCGGCAGGTCCGCCCGGTGCTGCGCATGCTGCCGTTCAGCCGTTCGCAACTCGCAAATCTCGACGACATGCTGGTGCAGGCCAGCCGTAGCGCGAGCCTGCACTTCGGAATTTACCTCGGCGATCTAGGCCCGGACACTCGGACCCGAGCCGAGGAACTGCACGATTCGCTGGGGGAGCGGGCCGATGATGCGGTGCTGGTGGCGGTCTCACCTGGCCAGCGAGTCGTCGAGGTGGTCACCGGTCGCAAGGCCGCGAATCGGCTCCCCGATCGTGGCTGCAAGCTTGCGGTGGAAAGCATGATCTCCTCGTTCAAGGAGGGTGACCTCGCGGGTGGTCTGAGCTCTGGCCTGCGAATGCTGGCGGATCAAACCGACTCGTGAGTGCGGTCGCCCGCGTCGCAGACGCGAGCCGCCAACGCCCGGACGACGCCCGCGCGCCCCTCAGAAACCAGTCGGCGCAGCGCGGGCGGCTGCTCACGACCGGCCTCGAGCCACGCGGTCGCAGCGTCCACGCAGCGCTGCTCGACGACCCACGAGGGAAACAATCCGAGTACGCACGACTGCGCGCGCTCGGAGGTCCGCCGCTCCCACACCTCGGCGATCTCGGCGAAATACCGTTCCAGGTAGGGCGCGAGCAGCTGCTTCTGCGCAGGGTGATTGAAACCCGCGATGATCGACTCGCTGATGGCGTTGGGTAGCTCATCGTCACGCATCGCCCGCTCCCAGGCGCGTTCCTTGTCGGCGGGGATGGGTAGCAGGGCCCGCGCCCGCTCGGCTTGCCGGCGCCCGGCCGCGGTGGGATCGCGGTCGGCTTCGGCGCTGATTTCCTCCTCCGTGACGACGCCGTGAGCGGCGAGAGCCTGCAGCAACCGCCAGCGCAGGTCGGTATCCACCGTCAGCCCCTCGGGCACGCCATCCCCGGTCAACCAGCCGCCCAGCGCATCCAGTTCCGGCTTGCCCAGCAGCGCCACGGTCAGCGCGTTGACCAAAGTGAGCTGCTGGTCGGAGCCGGGCGGTGCGGTGCCGATGAGGCTCATCAGCGCGCTGGTGAACCGCGGCCAGCCGTCCTCGCTGGCCCAGGTGAGATCGGCATAGGACGACAGCGCGAGCTGCGCCTGCGCCAACAACCGTTGCATGACGCCCACCTCGGTCTCGGCGGGCAAGCCGGCCAACACCAACGCGACGAAGTCCCTGGCCTTGAACTCAGCGTCGCGGGTCATCTCCCAGGCTGCCGACCAGCACAGGCAGCGGGGCAGTGACTCGGTGATGTCGCCGATCCGGTCGACCAGCGTAGTCAGGGAGGTCTCGTCGAGTCGCATCGCGCAGTAGGTGAGGTCGTCGTCGTTGACCAGCACCAGCTGACCCGCGGGCACGCCGACCAGCTCGGGAACTGCCGTACGCGTGCCGCTGACGTCAAGCTCCACCCGATGGGTGCGTACCAGCGCACCACCGGCCGGGCCGTCGTAGATACCCACCGCGAGACGGTGGGTCCGCAGCTCCCCGGCGCCGGGGCGGGCACCGCCTTGGAGCACCGCGAACGACTCGAATAAACCGTCACTGTCGACGGTGAACTCCGGTCGCAGGGTGTTGATTCCGGTGGTCTCCAGCCATTGCGCGCTCCAGCCGGACAGGTCACGACCGGATGCCTGCTCCAGCGCGGCCAGCAGATCGGTGAGCGTGGCGTTGTTCCAGGCGTGCCGGGTGAAGTAGATCCGCAAACCGGCGAGAAACTCGTTGAGCCCGACATAGGCGACCAGCTGGCGCAGCACGCTGGCGCCTTTGGCGTAGGTGATGCCGTCGAAGTTGACCTCGACGGCTTGCACATCGGGGATCTCGCAGGCGATCGGGTGAGTGGAGGGCAGCTGGTCCTGCCGGTAGGCCCAGGCTTTTTCCACGGTGGCGAAGGTGGTCCAGGCCCCGGTGTACTCGGTGACCTGCGCCTGGCACAGCACCGAGGCCCACGTCGCGAACGACTCGTTGAGCCACAGGTCGTCCCACCACCGCATGGTCACCAGGTCGCCGAACCACATGTGCGCCATCTCGTGCAGCACCGTCTCGCAGCGCCGCTCGTAGAGGTAGCGGGTGACGCGGCTGCGGAAGACGTAGTCCTCCCGGAGGGTCACGCAGCCGGCGTTCTCCATCGCGCCGGCGTTGAACTCGGGCACGAAACACTGGTCGTACTTCTCGAACGGATAGCGCAGCCCGAAGGCGTCGTGGTAGAAGCCGAAACCCTGCTTGGTTTCGGTGAACAAGCGCTCGGCGTCCATGTGCTCGGCTAGCGAGGCCCGGCAGTAGATGCCCAGCGGGATCGTCCCGTGCTCGTCGGTGTACTCATCGGTCCAGCGCGCGTAGGGACCGGCCACCAGGGCCACGATGTACGGGCTGATCCGGGCGCTGTCGGCGAAGACATGACGAATCGCCCCACTATCGAGCTGTTCGGTGCGCTCGCAGGGCGCGTTGGAGATCACCGCCCAGCCGGCGGGTGCCACAACTCGAAGCCGGTGTACCGCCTTGAGATCCGGCTGGTCGAAACACGCGTACATCCGTTTGGCGTCGGCGGTCTCGAACTGGCTGTAGAGGTACACACCGCCGTCAACGGGATCAGTGAAGCGGTGCAGGCCCTCGCCGGTGTTCATGTACCGGCCGTCCGCCTCGACGATGACCTCATTGGTGGCGGCCAACGCGGGAAGCGCGATGCCGTTCGCCTCGTCGTAACCCGCGACGTCCAGCGCGGCCCCGTTGAGCGTTGCGGCGTCCACCCGGGCGGCCACCAGGTCGATCCAGCTGCTCGTGCTCGGGGTTCGGCAGGAGAAGCGGACCGTGGTGGTGGTCCGGAACGTGACTTCACTCGGTTTACCGGCACCATCGGTGAGATCGAGGTCGACGGTGTAGGAGTCGACGTCGAGCAGCTCGGCACGCTCGACGGCTCGCCCCTGAGTGAGGTTGGGGACGGCCACAGATCACCTCTGGTGTCAGATCGGGAGTCCTCGGGCATCCAATCATGGGTGCTGGTCAGCCCGCAGGCGAGTTAACGCCTGGGAAGAAGTGACCACCCGGACGGGTTGTACAACCTGACAGGAACGGAGAGTGTGATGACGGTGACCGTCGGCGACAGCACCACCCAAGACCGAACCAGACCCGCGCGGGTGGATTTCTACTTCGACCCGCGGTGCCCGTGGGCATGGATCACCTCCCGATGGATTCTCGAAGCTGCCACGGTGCGAGACATCGACGTCCACTTCCGGGTGATGAGCCTGTCGGTGCTCAACGAAGGGCGCGAGGTCAGCGAGAGCTACCGGATCAAAAATGCGAAGGGCTGGGGGCCGGTTCGGGTGTGCATCGCCGCAGCACGTGACCACGGGGACAAGGTGCTCGAGCCGCTCTACACCGCAATGGGCAGGCGAATCCACGACGACGGCAACAAGAACTTCGACGAGGTGATCGTGGCCGCGCTGGCCGAGGTGGGGCTGCCGCCCGAGTTGGCTGAGGCAGCGCAGAGCACCGACTACGACGAGGAGTTGCGGGCCAGCCACGAGGCGGGCATGGGACCGGTCGGCCTGGACGTCGGAACCCCGACGATTCATGTGGACGGGGTCGCTTTCTTCGGCCCAGTGCTATCTCGGATTCCCCGAGGGGAGGACGCCGGCAAAATCTTCGACGGCGCATTATTGCTGGCCAGTTACCCGCATTTCTTCGAACTCAAGCGCACCCGTCACGAAAAGCCCGACTTTTCCTGAATGCGTTGGCAGCGCTTACGGCAGCCCGCAAGGCTCGTTCACCCCGACATGGAGACATATCGGGGTGAACGAGCCTTGCTCAAGCCCGATATGTCTCCATGTCGGGGTGGAGCCGGGAGAGGGCGGCGCGGGTGGTGAGTGGAGTGAAGGGGGAGGCGGCCAGCGCGCTCGGCTGGTCGAGGTCGCCGGCCGCAACAGCACGACACAGATCGGCCAACGCTGTCAGGTCGTCGCGTTGCGCGGTGACGAACTCGACGCCGACCGGGTCCCCGTGCCCGGGAACGACGATCTGCGGTTCCAGCCGTAGTAGTTCGGTCATCGCGGCCGGCCAATCAAGCGGGTAGGCGTCGGTGAAGTCAGGGTCAGCGCCCTGCTCGACGAGGTCGCCGGCGAAGAGCACACCGGTATCGGGCGACCACACCGCGAGGTCGTGGTCGGTGTGTCCTCGGCCCGGATGGGTGAGTGGTACCCGCCGATCGCCAAGGTGCACTTCGACGTCATCGATGACCGGGTGATCGGGTATTACCGGAGGCACCAGTCCTGGGTCGGGCAATTGCTGGGAGTACGACCACGCCAGGGCCTCGGAGTACTGCGCCGCCCCACCCCTGGCCAGGTCATCTCGGCAGCGGGCGTGCGCCCACACCGCAGCCGGGAGGAAGGCCACGGTACCCAGGCAGTGGTCGAAGTGCGCGTGGGTGAGCACTACCGTGCACGGGCGCCGCGTGACCTCCCGGACTGCGGCGTACAGCTCAGCGCCCTGATCCGGATTACTGCGAGTGTCCACTACAAGGCAGCCGCGGCTTCCGATCACCAGCCCCACCGACAGGTCCAGCTCGTCGTACCGGCGCACCAGCACCCCGTCCGCCAACTCCACCCACCGCGCCACGCTGTACCTCTCTCCCCGACATGGAGACATATCGGGGTCAACGGCGACCCGATTGGGCCGATATGTCTCCATGTCGGGGAGGTGGAGGCTGCGGGTTGGCAGCGATGTGGCAATGTTGGTCGCTGTGCGCGTCTACCTCGGTTCGGATCATGCCGGTTTCGAGCTCAAGACCTTTTTGGTGCAGCACCTGACCAGTCTGGGGCACGACGTGGTGGACGTCGGCCCCGACACCTTTGACTCGGACGACGACTACCCACCGTTCTGCATCGAGACCGCCCGCCGGGTAGTGGCCGACTCCGGCAGCCTCGGTGTGGTGATCGGCGGGTCGGGTAATGGCGAGCAGATCTCCGCCAACAAGGTCGCCGGCTGCCGGGCCGCGCTGGCGTGGAGCACCGAGATCGCCCAGCTTGCCCGGGAGCACAACGATGCTCAGGTAGTCGGAATCGGCGCGCGGATGCACGCACCGGCTGAGGCCGCCCAGATCGTCGAGACGTTTCTCGCCACACCGTTCTCCGGCGGCGAGCGCCATACCCGCCGGATCAAGCTGATCTCGGACTTCGAGTCCACCGGGGATCCACCCCCGATTTCCACCGGCTGAACTTCCAATGCCGGAGGGTCATACGACGCACCGGCTGGCAGCGGCCCACCAGCGGTGTTACGGCGGATCGCCAGTTTCGGTTTCCAGCCCGCAAGGCCGTTTCGCAGCAGCCGCGGCGAAGTTGGATGGACGGGTGCTTCAGCGTGCCGACGCGCACGGCAAGCACCTGTTCCACGTCTACGATCCCGATTCGGTGGTGCACGTGCACCTGGGCCTCTACGGCTCCTTCACCGAGGCGACCCTGCCTGTGCAGCCGCCACGGGGGCAGGTGCGGATGCGGCTAGTCGGTTCCACGCACTGGACGGATTTACGCGGACCGGCCGCCTGCGAGCTGCTTACCGAAGCCGAGATCGAGGCGATACGTACCCGGCTGGGGCCGGACCCGCTGCGTTCCGATGCCGACCCGGATAGGGCTTGGGAACGCCTCTCTCGGTCCCGGCGCTGGCCACCTTGCTCATGGATCAATCGGTGATCGCCGGAATTGGCAATGTTTATCGGGCTGAGCTGTTGTTTCGTCACCGGCTGGATCCACTGCTGCCAGGGTGCGAGCTTCGGGAGGATCAGTGGTCGGCACTGTGGTCAGATCTCGTCGAGTTGATGCATGGAGGGGTGCGTCGGGGTCGGATCGATACGGTTCGTCCGGAGCATGACCCGGTGGCGATGGGACGGCCTGCGCGGCAGGATCGGCATGGCGGCGAGGTCTATGTGTACCGCCGGGCTGGTGCGCCGTGTTTGGTGTGTGCTACCGACGTCGTCACCGCGCGGCACGCGGGACGCAACCTCTATTGGTGTCCTCGCTGCCAGCAGCGACCGGTGGTTTAGAAGTCGGTGGCCCTAAAGTTCGCCGCCACCTCAGGCCCACCGCCGTAACCACCGCTGGCCGATCCCATCCAGCCCCAGTGCCAAGGTTGGTGTGACCACCGGCGTGGGAGTCGGGGTTGGCATTTGCGATGGCACCGGTGCGGGCATGGGGGTTGGCTCCTGGCTGTAGAGCTCGTTCACGGTGGTCGGTCGATTACAGAGGGTGGCATAGCCGGCGGCCATTAACATCTCGCAGTATCAAGCGTGATCATCTGATCGTTTATCCGGGGATACGTTTAAGGCCGCAACTTCTTCCGCGTGAGTAATTCACTTGATTGAGCCCGAGTCGGGGAATACCTGTACGCGCAGCCTGCTCCGCTGGGCTAGGGTTTTGCGTTGCGGCGTAGCTCGGCGAGCTCGAGTCGCAGTGCGCGCACCTCATCGAGAATGGCCGCCGTGGCGACCGCGTCCGCCCGCTGGCGCTCGGCGACGTTGGCCTTCATATCGGCCGCGACCTGCTGCTCCATTGCCCGAACCACCACCGCGATGAACAGGTTCAGCACCGCGAACGTCGATACCAAGATGTAGACCACAAAAAAGATCCACGCCAGCGGGTGCGTCTGCATCGCCTGCCGTGCGACCGCTGCCCAGTCGTCGGTGGTCATCACCTGGAACAGCGTGAACAGTGACGTGCCGAGATGGCCGAAGCGATCGGGCACGTGAGGGCCGAACAGCTGAGTGGCCATCACCGCGGCGACGTAGAGGATCAGTCCGAGCAGGGCGGCGATAGAGGCCATCCCGGGCACCGCGCTAAGCAGCGCCGAGACCACTCCGCGCATGCTCGGCACCAACGCCACCAGCCGCAGCGCCCGCAGGATCCGCAGCGCCCGCAGCACCGAGAACGCCTCAGAAGCGGGGATCAGCGCGATCCCGATGACCACGAAGTCAAACACGCTCCACGGGTCGCGGAAGAAGCGCATCCCGTGGGCGGCCAGCCGCAGCATCAGCTCTATTACGAAGATCGCCAGCGCGATCCGGTCCACTGCATGGAGCAGCCCGCCGAACTGCGCCACGAACTGACCGGAGGTCTCCAGCCCTAGCGTAATGGCGTTGAGCACGATGACCGCGATGATGAACCGCTGGAAGCCGTTGCTGTCGACGAGAGTGCGCAGGTGTTCCCGCCAGATCATCAGGGCCCTCCACCGTTGGTTCGCCGACGCCCCGGCCGGCTTGCCGCAGGCGCTGTCCGTCACCAGATCCTCGCGCGTGCGCTGACAGCTGCGGTAACTAGTAGTTCCAGACTGGTGCGGAGCGAGTGCCGGCTGACGGGTCCGGTTGCTTGGCCGCCGCCCAGGCCTTGCGGATGTCGGCGCGCAACCCGGTTGAGGAGGTTACGTAGCAGGTGTGGTTATCCGCTATGAACAACATTGATGCGTCACGCTTTAGAGAGAAGCACCAACGCCCTAGGCCCCTTTGACGCTGCGCTGTTTGAGATATGACGCCCGTAAGGGAGTGACTTACTCATATTGGCGGGTCGGGCTTCTTCGATCAGGCGGGAAAGCAACCGATGAAGACCTGACGCTGAGCTGATCAGCAGGACTCTGATAGCGCGGACAGGGGGCAAAATCAAGGTACATAGCCGGACTATCGGGCATCACGGGTCTTTGACTAATCCAGCCGCGCTGGAGCACAAGCTGATCAGTAGCGCAGCGCAATCTCAAGTTTTCGTCGCCAGATACGGCACCGGAAAGGACGTGGGTTGACAGGCTTACATGGGGGTGCAGGTGTCTTAACCCGTGATGTACAGCGGGAGCTTAATGAGCTTTGTGATATTTGCTATGCCAAATTCTGGCATTGACTACCTATTTAGGGTGACGCGGACTTCATCCCTACCATCCGGCAAGTGGAAAGTCGGTAGGGAGACACGACACCACAGGCGCCTTCAGTGGGTGCGGACGATGATTGGCTTATCGGTCACCGTTCCGTCGACTCGCCGATGACCACAACGCTCCACCCGATGCGCGTGCTGGCGTCCAGTTCGTCAGCATCGAAGACCACCACGCTGCCGCTGACAGCGGCGGCGAGCTCCCCCCGCCGGAAGTCCGATGAAGAAATTCACCGGCTGAACCGCGGGCAGCGCGTGGTCGGTGAACACAATCCGCCCCGGCAGGCCGCGCGGGACTGTTGCTTCGGTGAAAGCAAGCTCAGGCAGGCTTGGCCGATGCGTCGTCGTTCTGGTCGAGTGTCAGCACTGAGGTCCAGCCTCGTCGGGTTTCGCTTTTCTCCGGATGTGATCACGATCGCGGTTCGCTGGTACCTACGCTACGGGGCCTCCTACCGAGACGTGGAAGAACTGCTGGCTGAGCGTGGCATCAACGTCGATCACGTCAGCATCTTCCGTGGGTGCAGCGCTTCACTCGCCGCTCATCGACGCGGCACGACCCTGCCGGTACACCCCCGGTGATTGGTGGTTTGTCCACGAGCCGTACGTCAAAGTCGCGGGGCTGTGGGTCTATCTGTACCGGGCGATCGATCAGTTCGGCGCGACCACCACACGGCCACGGACGGCACCCGCCGTCAAATCAGAGCGCCTACGCGTCACCGACCAGGCTTCATGAACAGGTCTAAGACCCACCAAAGCACCGATCTGTTCCCACAGTTTCGGTAAAAAGTACTGGGTCCCGGCCGCGGGTTACCTGCCCTCTCGGTTGGCGCGAGTCAGCGAGTCGTAGCTGCAAGCTATCTGCTTACAGGCCATGGAAGAAACTTACTATCTCGGTGAGGAACGCCTGGCGCCATTTCTCGGTCGTCAGAGCGTGAGAAGCGCCCTCAATGATCTCGTATCGAGCACTCCGGCAGGTATGCAGGTACCGTTCAATCACGCTGTGCGGAATCGTCTCGTCTGCCCCGGACTCCAGCACTAGTACCTCCCCGCGGAACTCATGCAAAGCTCGGACGAGCTGGGGAGCGGCAGCGTCAGCTCGTGTCTGGCGTGGGTAAGCCAACGGGACATTGAACATCTCATCGTCGTAAATTGCCGGAGCGCGCAGCAACAGGCGGCGGACCCGGCGTTGGGGCGGCACGAAGGCGGACAGATAAGCGCCGTAGCTCGCTCCGCAGATACCAATACGGGTCGCGTCCACTCCCTCATGGCTAGTAAGTGCGTCATAAGCAGCAATTACGTCCGTCAGATGATCGCACGGAGCGAGATTGCTCCGGTCACCATCGCTACGGCCATGACCACTTAGGTCGAAAGTCAAGCAAACCGCGCCGAGTGCTGCCACGGCGCGCTCGGCGCGCGGTGCGTACCCTGTCTGGTTACTGCCTAAGCCGTGTACAAACAGCAAACCCGGCCCCGGGGCCGCACTTTTCGATGGAAGGAATAGGCTCCCTGCTAGCCGGGAATTGCTGACAATTTCCACCTGCATCTCTCGTCGTTCCGCCCCTCACCCCTGAACACGCCACCTCAAAACCGTGCCTGGCATACCCGCCGAGATCGCCTTACCCTGGCCGCCTGAACTGTTGTGCAGTTCGCGCGTCACCTGGCCCGGCCAGGCCGCTTCGATCGCTTCGTCGTAGGGCTAGCACAACGGATAGGTTAGCTGGTCAACGCGCCGGCTTGATCGGACTCGGGAACGTCTACCGGGCGGAACTGCTGTTTCGCCACCAGCTGGATCCGTTGCAGGCCGGGTGCAAGCTGCAGGCTGAGCAGTGGGTGGCGCTGTGGTCAGATCTGGTCGAGTTGATGCATGACGGGGTGAGTCGTGGCCGGATCGACACCGTCCGGCCGGAGCACGACCCGATTTTGACGGGTCGCAAGCCACGGCAGGACCGGCATGGCGGCGAGGTCTACGTCTACCGCCGAGCCGGCGCGCCGTGCCTGGTGTGCGGCACGGAAGTCGTCACGACCCGGCACGCTGGACGCATCTCTATTGGTGTCCTCGTTGCCAGCGCCCAGCCGGCGCCTGAGGACTAGCCACTCTAGAAATTACCACCGCCGAAATCGCCACCGCCGAAATCGCCACCGCCGAAATCGCCAGCGCCCCAGTCGCCACCGCCCCAGTCGCCACCGCCACCCCAGTCACCGCCGCCGTAGTCGGCATTGCTGTAGTCGCCACCGCTGTAGTCCGCGTTGCTGTAGTCGGCGTTGTTGTTGTAGTCGCCGCCCCAGTCCCCGCCGAAGGAGTCGCTTTGCCCAGCGTCGTAGCCCTGTTCCCACGCTTGCGCCGACGCGATCCCGCCCATTCCCGAGAACAACGAACTGAACAGCAGCGCCGAGCCCAACCCCCAGGCACCGCCGACCAGTGCCGGTTTCCACCAGGGCTCGCTGTACCAGCCCTGCGGCACTGGCCGTCCAGCTATCCGGCCGCCCGGGTAGTAGTGCGGGGTGCGATCGCTAGGACGCGGTGAGGCCGCGTACTCGTGACCGTCAACGTTGACATCGCGGTCTTCGGTGACCGAACCCGCGCCGCCCTGGCCGGGCACCGTCGGCAGTTCAGGGCCTGGGTCCATCCCCATCGCGACTCGAGCCGCGCGCACGTAGTAGAGCCCTTCTAGCGCAGTTTGGGTCGCCAGACGGCACTGGGCCGCAGTTCGTGCAGAATCCAGCTGGGAGCCGGCAGCCGTATAGCGTTCTCCCGCGTCGGCCAGCGCCTGCTTGGACGGCTCGTCGGTGCCGATCAGGTTGAGCACCTGCCCGCCGAGCCGTTCCACCCAGCGGCGTGCTTCGGCCTTGGCGTCTTCGAGTCCACGCTGCTCCGCGGCTTGCCGGAAGTGGAGATAGTACGCGGCGCCACCACCGATCAGCAGCACAAGTATCACTACCGAGATCAGCGTGCCCACGAGGACCTCCTGCTCGAACCGGACCTGGTCCTTGCCGAGGTTACCCCCGCCCACGCAGCATTTCCGGCCGCGCAAAAGCCGTACCCGGATTGACCGTTGATCGCGTCCAGGGCACCGTTCGTCGTCTCGTCCACCACGGGTGGATGATCAGGTGTTGACACGGAGCCAGCTGGTCACGACCCTCGCCTGGACAAGGGAAGGACCGCAATGATGTCAGCCACACCAATCTTCGAGCAGCTGTGCCGGGAAATTCGCGATGCGGGCACGCCCGCCTGGTCGGCGAATGGCGCCCAGCCGACAATCGGCAGCCAGCGCAAGGGCCCGGCACACGCACTTGAGGAGACCAGCCGCGGTCTGGGGTACGAGCGAGGCGATTACCTGCCACACGCGCTCGCCGGATGGGGCCGCCCATCCGGTTAATCCCCGGACATCCAAGTCGGGGGCCGTGCGGTCGCTGCGAACGCACGGCCCCCGCCCCCCTTGGGATGGCGCCTCATCGATATACGGCTCATCGGTAGATGGCTCCCGGAAGCGCCTAACACGTTGTGATGTCCACTGCGCACTGCTGGTCTCTCACCTACGGTCGCTCTCGACATGAGTGCGGCGCAACCCCGCGTCAAGATTTCCTGATCTGAATGAGTTGAAGCGCCACAGGCCGAAGGCCTGGTTGCGCCGTGGCCGACAGCCTCGACTCCCAAGACCGGTGACTTGTCCGTCAAGGCGCATCAGGTGTCCGTCACCTACGAGTTGGCGCAGCTATTGCTCGGTGGCTACCTCACTGCGGCCACCGCGTTACTTCTCGAAGCATCGGCAGTCACGGTTTGGTAGGGTTCTGACGAAGCCGACGCAAGCGGGAATTTCACTTACCCGTTCGAGTTCACTCCCACAAATGCGCGCGCCCGCGCGCACGGCACAGGCGACGCGCGACCAGGTACATCGTCGAGGGACCGCTGCTCGCGATCGGCAGCACCATCAGATCGCCCGGCGAGCCGGGTG
The DNA here is from genome assembly GCA_036378735.1 of Pseudonocardiaceae bacterium. Taxonomy (GTDB): domain Bacteria; phylum Actinomycetota; class Actinomycetes; order Mycobacteriales; family Pseudonocardiaceae. The sequence continues at coordinate 21,694 of DASUVX010000170.1, forward strand.
GCCAGGTCAGCAGCACGTCAACGTGTGTGAAATTACTCATCCGCGGGTGTGAAATACCCACTCCCACCGAAACGTCGTTGAGCTAGCCTTGTGACAGGTCGGGGGAACAGTCACATCTGCAGTTCTTGGTTCCCGCCGTTCTCGCGCGCGCGTACGTGGCGGTAGCCAGAACGCGACGCGACTCGAGATTCGGCTCATATGGCCTAACCCTGCAGAAGTGAATTCGGGGATGGCCCACAACGACAAGAAAGGGGCCCCGATGCAGCACCGCGTAAGCATCCGCAATGCGGGATGGGCGGGAACCTGCCTGGCCTTCGCCTCCTCGATCCTGGTGCTCGCTCCACCAGCCCCGGCTGCGGCGCAGGACTCCGACCCAGTGCACCAGGACGGCTATCGTCACTTCGCCATTTTCTTGACGGGCGATGAGGTGCGCGATGGCGGAGACCGTAGCGGGTGGGGCATGGCTCGACTCGATCTCGACCCAGCAAGAGAGACGGCCTGTTACGTCCTCACCTGGGACAGACTCGACGGTGTTGTGACTGCCTTCCATCTCCACGCCGCCCCTCGTGGACACGACGGCCCGCATTGGTTTGACTTCTTTAATGGGCAGCACTTCGACGGGAAGCGACACGGGACCTCGGGCTGCGTGCATAGCCCTCGCGGGAAGATACTGGAAGTTATCAACGATCCGTCCGATTACTATTTCGCCGTCCACACCACTGCGCACAAAGATGGTGCGCTCCGGGGCCAGTTGTACTAGTGAGGCGGCGCCTCGGACCGCCGAGGTGGGCGGTTGGGTCCTCGCCGGGACGGGTGCTGTCGTGAACTCGACACCATCGACATTTTGCGCCAACGGGAGGTCGCTGGTGTCGAGTCCATGGCACTTGCCCGCGAATGTGCCTAACCCTGCCCAAGTGTGAGAGTTTCGGGGACCAAGGCGCCCTAGTGGTCCATGACGGAGATTCCGAGTGGTGCGTTCGGATAGCGCCTGCGCTGAACGCTTCCCCGCCCGTGGTTTGCTGCCTGGCTAGTCGGTGGCCCACGGGCAGGGGTTCAGCCGGGGTGCCCGGCTAAAGACAGCGGCACCGCACAGCATCACGGGCCGGCACGTAGGGTCTCGTGCAGCGTCAGGTGCCGCACCCCCGGAAGAAATGCTCTTACCAGTAAGGGCGCATTCAATTTCTCCTCGTACCTGACAACTGCGATGGCCTTTTCCGGGACGTGGGAGCACCGCAGCCGACTGGCGCGATCCGCGAGCCGAACATCGAACGCCTGGCACGCTGGCCGCTCGGTACGGGATGAGCATGGTAGGACCGCCGCTAGGCGGCGCGTAGTCGGTCGACCGTGGCTGGGCGCTGACGTGGCGCCGGATTGCTGGTCTGTAAGTGGTGGGTGCTCGCGCGACGCGAACTGCTGAGCCCTACGTCACACTCATTTGGATGTACCGAGCCGGGCCCACGCGAAGGATGGCGGAGGCTACGTGGTGGTCGGTGAACGGTCGCAGCTGCCGCCGCCGGCCAGGAACCGTTGGTCGTGGCAGCGCGCGGATGCGGCTGCCTGGGGCCGGCCGGGTCAGGAGAGGCCCGTCGACCCACCGGATTCCGACCGACCATCGCGGGTAACCACGAGCGGAAATACTCCCAACCCGGGTCGGCGTTCAGGTATAGACCAGCGTGGGACAACATCGTCATCAGTCTGCCGACCAGCGTCTGCTGGACGGCCGTCGCCGGGGATCGGGGAGGGCGCCACGATCAACACTGAACCTGTTGGGGTCAACCTCGGCGTATCGTCGCCGACATAGCAGACCGGCTCGATCTGCCGACCCGCGAGAACCGAAGAACCAGAGTACGGCCCGCTTGGCTGTCCCAAGGCCTAGCTGACGCCGTTAGCCCGCGCCGCGCAGGCGGCGGTGCCGGATGCGAACCACTGGAGGGAGAGATGGACGGGTCTATTATTCACAGTTCGTGGATGCGTGACGTTTCTGACGACGCTCGAGTGACATCATTGAGCATTCCTGGAACGCATAATTCTTGTAGCATCGGCGGCATCCTCGGATTTACCAAGACCCAAGACCTAGATCTTTCTGACCAACTTAACGCGGGGATACGTTTTCTCGACATCAGATTGTCACACTACCAGGACAACCTTTTCGTCCATCACGATGTTGTGCATATGGGAAAATGCTACGCAGATGTTCTGGCCGCTTGCTCCGGCTTCCTCGAGCGGCACCCTTCGGAAACTATCTTGATGTCAATTAAAGACGAAGGCCGCTGCGACAGCGTCCTCGGCAGGTTTGCCCCGTCCAGGGTGTTCGGTAAGTCAAGAGGTGACCCGATGAACTGGGTCGTCCGGTCGAGCTCGTTCAAAGACGCATTCATGGCGAGAACATGGGAGCACGTGGAGGATCCGTCACTGTTTTATAATCTCCCGTCACCTCTTCCTGGTAATGGTCCGGTGAAAACCAATCTCACGGCGAAGACGACTTTGGGGGAAGTTCGCGGAAAAATCATTCTGCTGCGGAGATTCGAAGCGGACGAGGATGTTGGGTTCGACCTCACCTATTGGCCCGAAAATATGCGTTTCAGAAGTGCAAAGAATCCTGTCTATGCTGTCGAAGACCACTGGTGGGACCCCGGAGAAGGCGATAAGTACAAGTTCATGATAACCCATATAGAGGAGGCGAAACGCCGCAATCCCAAAGATCTATACATTACTTTCTCCAGCGCCGTACACATTAATGCGCGCGGTTATTCAAGGTCGATAAATCCACGCCTCAACGACTATCTCGCCGTATCCCCGCCAGGGCGAGTTGGAATTATTGCGATGGACTATTTTGAAGAGCCGCGAGACTTGGTTTCTAACGTGATCAAAATGAACGTGATGACCGGAGTGACTGCCGGCCACTCCGGCGCGGGGCAGGCCGCGAGTCGTTCATCGACAAAATAGCCTGGCATGCATCGATGAGCTCGCCGGGCCGGCGGTCAACATACACACATAGGTCCAGCGCATGGAGAATCTGGCTATCATCAACGCGGGCGTGGTACGAGCGTGCTTCGAGAGCTACCTTAAGCAGGACCGCGATGCCGCCGAGTCGTTGATAGCGGACGACTTCTTGTTCACGAGCCCGCAAGACGATCACATCGATAGGGCAGCATTCTTTGAGCGCTGTTTTCCCACTGCGGGACGGGTTCGAACTCAAGAGTTACTCCATGTCGTTCCCAGCGACGGCGAGGACGTCTTCGTGATGTACGAGTACGAGTTACTGACCGGTGAGCGGCATCGCAACGTCGAAGTGCTTACTGTCCGTGACGGTAAGGTAGTCGAAGCTCAGGTCTTCTT
>DASUVX010000171.1:0-19364 GCA_036378735.1 Pseudonocardiaceae bacterium
CGTCAAGACCTGCTTGCACCGGCGTGACGCTCGTAGGCCGATCGCTACCTCGGCGACCGTGCTGATCGGCACAACGCCAGCGCGGTCACACCAATCCTCCAGCTCCCGCACCTGCCGGTCGAGGTTCTCGCGACGGTTGGACCGGGCGTAGAGGATCGCGGTGCGCGGCATGCGGTCAGTGTGAGACAGCGACGGGGACTATGTCGAGGGTCCCAGAATTTGCCCTGAGCCATCGCACGTAGGGCACGGCTCGGCGACTGTAGGGCTGCGGTGGGGCACGATCGTGAGGTGGACATCGATGCGTCGAGGTGCGCGGTTCTTGCCTTGCACTGGCAGATCAATGTGATCAAGCCGGAGGGGTTCTTCGGTGCGATGCTCAGCGAACCGGTAGCGCGCAGCGGTGTCGTGCAGCGTGCGGTGCAGTTTCACCGGTCCGCCCGCGCCGCCGGAGTTCCGGTGGTGTTCACCCGGTTCACCGTGCCGGTCGGTGAGGGCGGTCTGGTCCGCAACACGGCGTTAATGAGGGCGGTCGGCGACGCGCAGCAAGCGTTCCGGCCCGACGCGGTGGGCACGCAGTTGATCGAGGAGATGGGCGAGCCGGCCGAGCACGATCACGTCGTCGACAACCAGAAGCTGTCCGGGCTCGCCGGTAACGATCTGCCCGGCTGGCTGGCGCAGCGTGGCCTCGGCACCGTGTTCGTCACCGGTGTCGCCACGAACTTGGTGGTCGAGCAGACCGCCCGGCACGGCACCGACCTCGGCTTGACGGTGCACCCGGTCAGCGATTGCGTCGCCGCGGCCAGCGACGCCGTGCATGGCGCATCGCTGGCCAATTTGGATCTGACCACGGCGGGCTGCCTGACTGCGGCACAGGTGCTCGAGCTGCTCCGATAACCAGGTAGGGTCCACCTGATGATCAAACCGGTGGCTGCGGCGACAGCGGCGGCGGTCGCGGGGTGGGCCGCTCCGGCGGTGCTGCGCGGCCGGGTGCTGCGCGCCGCCTGCTGCCCCGCACTGGCCGGCCTGGGCAGGCCGGGCCATATAGCGTTGACGTTCGACGACGGGCCCGATCCGGACGGCACTCCCGCGGTGCTCGAGGCGCTGGAGCGGTTGGGCGCGACCGCGACGTTCTTCATGCTGGGTACGCAGGTCGCCCGGTACCCGCAGGTCGCCGCGGCAGTGGTGGCGGCCGGGCATGAGGCCGCGGTGCACGGCTTCAGCCACCGCAACCACCTGGCCCGCGGGCCGGCCGAGGTGTGCCGCGACGTGGCGCGCGCCGCATCGCTGGTGGCCGCCGTGACCGGGACGCAGCCGACCTGGTTCCGGCCGCCCTACGGGGTGCTCACATCGGCCTCGCTGGTTGCCGCCCGCCGCGCGGGATTGCGACCGGTGCTGTGGACGGCCTGGGGACGCGACTGGGAGGACCGCAGCCCGGCCCGGGTGGCCGCGACGGTCGGACGCCAGCTGCGCTCCGGCGGCACGGTGCTGCTGCACGACTCGGACTGCACCACTGCGGTGGCGGATAGCTGGCGCGCCACCGCCGCCGCCCTACCCCGGATAGCCGAGCGGGCCGATCAGCTGGATTGCACGATCGGCCCGCTGCGCGATCATCTCGACCACCCCGGTGTGCAAAGCTCAGGCCGGTAGTGCGTCCTGCCCGGGTACCACCTGCTGGCCCCGCTCGGCGAGCAACTTGAGCACCAGCGCGGTGGTATCCGGGTTGAGCACGACGTGTCTGGGGTCGCCCCGGTCGATGGCCTGCTTGCGGATCGCTTCGACCAACTCGGCGTCGTCCTTCGGCCAGGGCGCCAGCCCGGCGTCGGCGAGCACCTGGGAGTTGGCGATACCGTGCCCGGGGATGGGCCGGTAGGTCACCGCGGGCAACCCGGCGGTCAACGCCTCGGTCAGCGACAGCCCGCCGGCGTTGTGGATCAGCACGTCGGCGGCTGCCATCAGTTCCGGGACGTCGTCGCGCCAGCCCAGCGCGACAACTCCGGGCTGAGCGGACAGCTGCTTACGGAGCCGATCATTGCGCCCGCACAGCACCACCACTTCCCCGACGCCCGACGAAGTGATCGACCGCACCACGTTCGGCACATCGCCCATCCCCAGCGACCCGGTCGCCAGCAGCACCACCAAGCCGTCGGGGGACAGGCCGAGCTCGGTGCGCAACGCCTGGCGACGCGCCGGGTTCACTGGCTCGGCGAATTTGGCTGACACCAGCCCGCCGACCGCCTGCATGGGCGTCTGGTAAACCAACTCTCCCATCCGAGCGGTGGCCTCGGTCACCGTCACGTGGTGATCCACAGCCCGGTGTACCCAGGTCCGGTGCACGGCCGGGTCGGTGAGGAAGGTCACCAGCGTGGCGTTGATCCGTCCGGCTTCCTTGAGCTGGCCCAATGTCTGGCTGGACAGCATGTACGTGGACACCACCACGTCGTGATCACCAACCCAGCGCAGCACATCGCGTTGCGCCACCCGGCACAGCCACAGGGCGACCCGCCGCACCCAGCCGGTGCGCTCCAGGTTGGCGAACAACCAGTCGAAAAACGCCGGCCAGTAACCGACGCTGAGCCGGTAACCATCCCGCAGGATGAACCGGCATGCCCGCGGCAGCGCATCCAGGTAGTCCCGGCGATCGGCCGCCACCCCCGCCTTGGCCAGCCGGCTGACCAGCTCGTCAGCTGCACCATCGTGACCTGCGCCAACGCTGCCCGATATGACCAGCACCCGGGTTGCTGTGCTCGTTGCCCGTCCGCCCATGTGGTCCCTACCTATCCCAGGCGCAGCCTGGCGTGTCAGGACGATCTCCTACAGGGTGTAAGAGATTAGCGGACACCGAGCGTGACGCTCGGGCGGCCGGTCATGCCGGCCAAAGCCAGTAAACGAGCTGGTAAAACGCGATGGTGGCCTGTACGGCCGCGATGGCGGTGGCCACGCCCAGTGCCAGCACGCTGCTGGGCACCAGGGGCTCGGGCCGGGGAGGATCTGAGCGCAACGCGGCGACCCGGGCCGACACTTTGCATCCGGTGAAGCGCAGCGCCATTGACGCTGCAGACCACCGGGGCATCCGGTTCGACGACCCGCCGGCCAGCGCGGCTTTGGCCAGCGCCCGGGCGACCAGCTCCCGGCTGCCGGTCACCGTCGCGGCGTGTTCATCGGCGCTACGTTCAACCAGATACGCCACCGCCTCCCGCACCGGGATCAGCATCGGGTTGACCGCCGCGCACACTTCGGTGGCGGCCCGAAGCCGGTGATGCCTGCCTTGCAGGTGCGCCCGCTCATGGGCCAGCACAACCCGTCGCTCGTCACCATCCAGCGCCGTCAACATGCCTCGAGTGACGAGGATCCGTCCTGGGCGGCCTGGTACGGCGAAGGCGTGCGGGGCGTCTAGAGATACCACGGCCAGCTCACCGTTTCCGCAGGCGCTGCAGACCGCTCGAAGCTCTCTGTGCATGGCTCGCCGGGCCTGCAGTACTCGCGCAACCCGGACGATGCCGATGATCAACAGGATGGTGGCGGTGATGCCGATGAGCGTGGGCACCGGATCCTGCAGCTGCACTCCCCGCTCGAGGGCTTCATCGGCGACCAACGCGGTGTCCCCGAGCAAGGTGGCTGCCAGCAAGACCAGCCCCCAGGTCGCGGCCGCCGCGCACAGCATGGCGGCGATGACGAACGCGACGGCCCGGGTCGGCGCGGTATGGGCGACGACGATCCGGCTGATCGCGGCCAGCAGCAGCGACAGCGCCGCCGGCAGGTACACGCTGATCGTCATGGGCGGCGCCTCAGCATCGCTCGGAGCACCCGGGCATCTTCCACCGACAGCGAGGTGGCGAACCGTTGCAGCACGGCCTGACGATCCCGGCCCCGGCCCAGCAACGCCTGCATCTGCTCGGCGGCCAGCTCCTCGGCGCCCTTGACGGGGAAGTACTCGTGGCGACGCCCATCGGCGACCCGGTCGATGAGCCCCTTCTCGTACAGCCGGACCAGGATCGTCTGCACGGTGTTGTAGGCGAGCTCACCGCCGACCGCCCGCCGCACATCGGCGGTGGACAGCGGCGTACCGGCGGCCCACAGGGCGGCCAGCACTTCCGCCTCGAGCTCGCCGGCCGCGCGCCGGGACGCCATCTTGCTGCGCGGAGGGTGCTGCCCGAGAGGTTGCTCGCTGTGGGCTTGTGGGTCCTGACTCGTCCGATCAGCCACCTGCGCTCCGTGCTTCCCGTGGGCGTCCCCAGGTTACGCGCCCACGGTTCCGGGGGTCTTATGGATGCTTATGCACTTTTTCGTCGCCCTTGGACGATCTCATGGATGCGTGTGCACCTTTCCCGGGGTGCAGCCAGGTCGGCTAGCCGGTGTGGCTCACTCCTCCGCAGGGCGGCGCAGCCGTTTGGTGAGCGTCCGGCGGCGCTTGTCGGCGAGGCGACGCTCGCGAGCTGCCCGCGACGGCCGCGTCGGGCGGCGTGGCGGTGGGTCCGGAGCGAGCGCCTCGCGCAGCATCGCCACCAGCCGCATCCGTGCTGCCTGGCGATTACGAAGTTGGGAGCGGTGCTCGGCGGCGACGATCGTGAGCACCCCGTCGTTGTGCCGTCCACCCAAACGCTCGAGTACCCGAGCTCGCTGGGCGGGCGTGAACGCCGTGGACGCAGCCACGTCGAAGACCAGCTCGACCCGCGAATCAGCGGTGTTCACTCCCTGCCCGCCCGGCCCGCCGGCGCGGGAGAACCGCCACCCCAGCTCGGCCTCCGGTATCGAGACCGAGCCACCCACAGGCAGCACGTCGCGCATGCGCCCAGCATGCCCGCCGGGGAGGTTGGCCGCTGTTCGAGATGCCTAGTACCCGGGTTGGTAGCCCTTGGAGGGCTACCGGCTCAGTCTTCGGTGCTGGACTCCATACCGGACGAGATGAGATCCATGACGGAGGAGTCCGCCAGGGTACTGACATCCCCGATCTCGCGTTTCTCGGCGACGTCGCGCAGCAGCCGCCGCATGATCTTCCCCGAGCGGGTTTTCGGCAGATCCGCGACAACCATGATCTGGCGAGGTTTGGCGATCGGACCGATCTCCTTGGCTACATGGTTGCGCAGCTCCTTGATCGCCTCCTCACCCTTTGCTTCGTCCTCGGCGACGTGGCCGCGCATGATCACGAACGCGACGATGCCCTGACCAGTGACTGGGTCTGAGGCGCCGACCACGGCCGCCTCGGCCACCGTCGGATGCGACACCAGCGCGGATTCCACATCGGTCGTGGAGATCCGGTGCCCGGAGATGTTCATGACGTCGTCCACCCGACCGAGCAGCCACATGTCGCCGTCATCGTCGTATTTGGCGCCGTCCCCGGCGAAGTAGTACCCCTGCTCGGCGAAGCGGGACCAGTACGTTTCCCGGTAGCGGTCGTCGTCACCCCAGACGGTGCGCAGCATCCCGGGCCACGGCTGGTCCAGCACCAGGTAGCCGCCCTGGCCGTGGTCGACCGGGGTACCGGACTCGTCGACGACGGTGGCGCTGATGCCCGGCAATGGGCGCATCGCAGAGCCGGGTTTGGATGTGGTGACGCCGGGCAGCGGCGAGACCATGATCCCGCCCGTCTCGGTCTGCCACCAGGTGTCCACGATCGGGCAGCGGCCACCACCGATGTGTTCCCGGAACCACATCCAGGCCTCGGGGTTGATCGGCTCCCCGACGCTGCCCAGCAGCCGCAGCGACGACAGGTCGAACTTCTCCGGGATCTCTTTGCCCCACTTCATGAAGGTGCGGATCAGCGTCGGCGCGGTGTAGTACACGGTGACGCCGTATTTCTGCACGATCTCCCAGTGCCGGCCCTCATGCGGGGTGTTCGGGGTGCCCTCGTACATGACCGAGGTGGCACGGTCGGCCAGTGGTCCGTAGACGATGTAGCTGTGCCCGGTGACCCAGCCGATGTCGGCGGTGCACCAGTAGACGTCCTGGCCGGGCTTGTTGTCGAACACGACGTGTTGGGTGTAGGCGCACTGGGTGAGGTAGCCACCACCGGTGTGCAGGATGCCTTTGGGCTTTCCGGTGGTACCTGAGGTGTAGAGGATGAACAGCGGGTGCTCGCTGTCAAAGGGCTCGTAGGTGTGCTCGTCGGACTGCTGATCCACGACGTCGTGCCACCACAGGTCGCGACCCTCGGACCACTCGATGTCCATCTCCGTGCGCTTCACCACGAGAACGTGCTGCACCGTCGAGACGTCCTTGAGTGCCTCGTCGGAGTTGGCCTTCAACGGGGCTGCCTTGCCCCGCCGGAACTGGCCGTCAGCGGTGATCACCAATTTGGCTTCCGCGTCGATGATCCGCTGGCGAAGCGACCCGGCGGTGAAGCCGCCGAACACCACACTGTGCGGCATGCCCAGCCGGGCGCAGGCGAGCATGGCGAAGATCGCCTCGGGGATCATCGGGAGTTGGATGGCCACCCGATCACCGGCCTCCAGGCCCAGCGACAGCAAAGCGTTGGCCGCCTTGCACACCTCACGCTTGAGGTCGGCGTAGGTGATGGTGCGGCTGTCGCCCTGTTCGCCTTCCCAGTAGAAGGCGACCTGATCGCCGTGGCCGTCGTCGACGTGCCGGTCGACGCAGTTGTAGGCGACATTGAGCTTGCCGCCGACGAACCACTTGGCGAAGGGAGCGTTCGACCAGTCGAGCACCTGCTCGAAGTCGGTGTCCCAGTGCAGCCGGTGCGCTTGGTCCGCCCAGAACGCCTCCCGGTCGGCGTTGGCTTCGTCGTACATCGCCGCGGTGGCGTTTGCCTGCGCGGCGAATTCCTCGCTCGGCGGGAACGCCCGGTTCTCGGTGAGCAGGTTGCTGAGTCGTTCGCTCTCGTCACCCATCGCGGCAAGACCTCCTGTGTCGCGTTCATCACATTGCGCTGACGACGGTAGTAGCGTCCCCCGCCCATGGCCACCGGACGCCGTTGATCGATGGACATTCGCGGGTAGGGGCCATCTCGACGAGCAGGTCCATGGTCCACCGTGCAGGTCAGTGAACCGGGATCAGCCCGTTTATCGACAACTCCGTGTGATTACTGTGTAACTTTCCGTGATTGATCCGGATCAATGCTGAGCTGGCGCATCGCTGTTTCGATGCTAGGGTTTGTTTACCTCCCATCGATCCGCCCGCGCCGCTGTACTAGGAAGACGCAGAATGGTCAGCCAACAAGGGACTCGTCGCCGATCGAAGTACGGACAGTGGAACGTTAGCGCTGTGCAACCTGCTGCCGCGACGTCCTTCGCCCGTTTTTTGTGGATCTTCGCTACGCTTGGAATTGTCGTGGTGATCGTTGTCATCGGCTTTCTGATCGGCATTGTCCGGGCGCTCGAATCGATTGATGACGGCCTGTCGACGGCATCCAATTCGGTGGCCGGCGCCACGGCTAATGTGCAGCCCCTGCCGGACTACATCCGGGGGATCAACTCCGCGCTGAGCGACGTCGATAGCGCCTTGAAGCCTGTCCCGGGTCAGGTGGCCCGCATCAATGACTCGCTCCAGCAGATCGGAGGTTCCGCGCAGCGCACTGACGTCTCGTTGAAGGACACCTCTCAGTCGTTGATCGACACATCGGGATCGCTGGCGAAAACCTCCGGCACATTGAGTGGCGCCGCCAACACCCTGGGAAGCAGCTCCACGTCGCCTAGTGGGCATCCGCAACGCAGTGATGAAGCTGCGCCGCCTCGCCTGGACGGTCGATAAATGCGGCCCAGCACATTGACCATGCTATTCTGTCACGCCGCCTGCCGCCGGTATGGGTGAGTTGCGGTGAGGTAATTCTGGCCGAACTTCGCCAGGTCAGCCTCCATGCCGGAGTAGCACGTGTGCATATGCACCCAGCGACCGTCAGGCAAGATACGGTCGACAAAACACGGGGTGCCGCAGTAGGGGCAGTGCCAGTCCATTGTTATCCACCCGCCTCAGAGAACTAGAGCTTGTAAACAGAAGTGTTGCAGTGGTGTCGCCGTGAGGTCATCGGGTGCCGGATCGGAGATTTCAAGCTCTGGCGCCGGATGTTTGAGCCCCTACACTTTTCCGCGTGGCAGGGGCTGGTGCGCAGTTGGCGGCAGGTGGGTTGCTGGAACGCGGTGCGGAGCTGGCGTGCATCCGGCAGGCGATCGTAGCTTCGGGACGCGGACACGGCGGTCTGCAGCCCCGGCCATGGCAGTGCACCTCACTTAACTGTGGTTACCTGGTGCGGCGAGGATGCCCTCGAAGCCGAACTCTCCTGCATCAGACACACCATCACGGCCTCGCAAGGAGGCCACATCCGTGACCGAGCACCACCACTCGCAGCTCACCGCCTCGGACACCACGATCCCTGCGGGCTGGGGGTCGGTGCCGTGGTCGACCGCCGCGCAGGCGACCCTGCACTGCCTGACCGGCTGCGCGATCGGCGAGGTGGCCGGCATGGTCATCGGCACGGCTGCCGAGCTGCACAACGCGGCCACCGTCGTGCTGTCCATCGCGCTGGCCTTCGTCTTCGGTTACGCACTGACCATGCGGGGAGTGATGCGCGCCGGCGTCGGCCTGCGTCGGGCGTTCGGCGTGGCCCTGGCCGCGGACACCGTGTCCATCGCCGTCATGGAGATCCTGGACAACGCTGTCATCATCGCCGTACCCGGCGCGATGAACGCCGGGCTGACCAGCCCGCTGTTCTGGGCCTCCCTAGCGCTATCACTCCTGGTGGCCTTCGTGGTCACCACTCCCATCAACCGGATGATGATCAGCCGCGGCAAGGGCCACGCCGTCGTCCACGCCTACCACTGACCAGGCCAACGGGCGGGGGGTAATGCCGGCGGCGGCCGGGTAATCCATCTCGTTGAGACCCGAGCATGTGTCAGGAGATAGCTAATGCGTACCGCGCTGGGCGTGGCGCTGCTGCTGGTGGTCGTCGTGCTTTTGGGTGGTTGTCAAGTCGCCACGGGACCGGAAGCGGTCACCATGTCACCGACTAATGGGGCCACCGACGTCAACCCCACCAGTCCGGTGACGGTCACGGTCGATCACGGCAAGCTCACCCACGTGGCGGTCACGAACGCCGACGGCAAACCGGTGGCCGGGGCGCTGTCGGAGGACGGCCGCAGTTGGAAAGCCACTGAGCCGTTGGGCTACGGCAAGCGCTACTCCTATTCGGGCAGCGCCACCGACGTCGACGGCAACCCGGTGCCGGTAACCGGCTCGTTCTCCACGGTCAAGCCACAGGAGCTGGTCGACGGCACCCTCAACATCCACGACGGCGACACCGTGGGTGTCGCCGCGCCGGTCATCCTCCAGTTCGACGACCACGTCGCCGACCAGGCGGCGGTGCAGCGGGCGCTACAGGTGCAGACTTCGGCACCGGCGGAGGGTTCATGGGCGTGGCTGCCTGACGACAATGGCCGCTCCCGGGTGCACTGGCGCTCCAAGGACTACCTGCAGCCCGGCACGCAGGTCACCGTGACCGCGAAGCTCTACGGCGTGAACTACGGCCAGGGAAAGTGGGGCCAGGAGGACCTGAGCTTGCACTTCACCGTCGGCCGGGCGCAGACCGTCAAGGCCGACGTCAACAGCCACCGGATGGTGGTGATCCGCGATGGCCAGACGGTCATGGACTTCCCGGCCAGCTACGGGCTGGGCAGCGACCCGAAGCGGGTCACCCGCAGCGGCACCCACATCGTGATGAGCAAAAGCCCGCTATTTATGATGTCGAACCCGGCCTACGGGTATGTCAACTTCCCTTCGCACTGGTCGGTGCGCATTTCGAACAACGGCGAGTTCATCCACGCCAACCCGGAGACCACCGGAGTGCAGGGCGAGGCGAACGTCACCCACGGCTGCGTCAACCTATCCACCGCCAACGCCAAGGAATACTTTGACAGCGCGCTGTTCGGCGACCCAGTCGAGGTGACCGGCAGCCAGGTTGCAATGTCCCCCGCGGACGGCGACATCTATGACTGGACCGTGCCCTGGGATCAGTGGGGCTCGATGTCCGCGCTGCACTGATCACCTTCAGAAAGACGGTGCCATGGCCCAGCGCATCGCCGAGAACACCTGGCAGATTCAGCAGCGCACAGTGACCCTGCCCGTGGTGATCCGGGACTCCCTTTTCGCCACCGCGGTCTTCTCCTGCTCCGCTGGTGCGGCTCGCAGGGCCGTGGCGGATGAGCGGCTGACACCCGTGACCATCGCGGGCCGCGGCCTCGCCAGCCTGATGTGCGTCAAGTACCGCGATAGCGACCTCGACGCCTACGACGAGGTCGGTTTGATGGTGGCGGTGCGTGGACCGGTTCGCGGCGCGATCGGGGCCTACACCGTAGAACTGCCCGTCAGCCAGACCTTCACGCTCGAGGCCGGCCGCGCGATCTGGGCCCTGCCTAAATGGCTGGCCCGCAGCACGATGTCATTTCACCGCAGCGGGGTGGAGGTGCGCCTGTGCGACGGTACGGAGTTCGTACTTGCCGCCGCGTTCAACGCGGGTGGCCTGCGAGTCCCGATTCCGATCACCGCGCCGGTGCCCTGCTGGACGGTTCGCCCGGACGCGGGGCAGCTACACCACGGCACCTTCCGGATCCGCCTGGAGGGTTTACGCATCCGGCTGGGAGGGGCACGGCTCGTACTCGGTGAGCACCGGATGGCTCGCACCGCCCGCGACCTAGGAATGTCCGGGCTGCCGCTGTGCACCGCGGTGGCCAGAATGACCGCCGAGCTGGGCGCGTTGCCACCGCTCGGTGGTCATCCTGTGAGAGTTTCGGGGACCAAGGCGCCCTAGTGCGTACCGGTTCGGCCCACAGCGGGCTGGGGTTCAGGTGGCGGCTTGCCCAGCCGGGTCCGGTGGCGTGCTGGTGGTCCCGCCGCCACTAGTCGACGTCGTGCCGCTACCGCCACCGGTCGACGTGGTGCCCCCGCCACCTCCGGTGGGGGTCGAGCCACCACTACCGGTTGACGTCGTCCCGCCGCCACCAGTCGACGTGGTGCCCCCACTACCTCCGGTGGGAGTCGTCCCGCCGCCACCACCAGTCGACGTGGTGCCCCCGCCGCCACCAGTCGACGTCGTCCCCCCATCACCAGTCGACGTGGTACCGCCGCCACCTCCGGTGGGAGTCGTACCGCCGCCACCACCAGTCGAGGTGGTGCCCCCGCCGCCAGTCGACGTCGTCCCCCCCCCACCCGTCGACGTGGTACCGCCGCCACCTCCGGTGGGAGTCGTACCGCCGCCACCACCAGCCGACGTGTTCCCCCCGCCGCCAGCAGTCGGAGTCGCGCCCCCACCACCGGCAGGCGACGTCGTCGCCCTACCACCTGCCGAGTTGTTGACCGGGACAGCTGTGCTGGCGCCGGCGGTCTGGAGTCCCGCGGTGTGCACGGGATGGGTCCCCGCGCTTGCGGCATCACTGGCCGAATGATCCGGTGCCGCGACTGGCACGGCGAGGGTTGACCCGGTCGGCCCCGCAGTGGGTAGAGGCGTATTCCCAGCGGTCGCCGCGGTGCTGGGAGTTCGGGGGGCTTTCGTTCCGGCGACGGCCTGGGCAATCGAGTCGCTGCGGGGGATGAACAGTGGGACGGACGCCGCGGCAGCCAGCAGGGCTAGCGATCCGGCGAGGGCAACGCGTTTCATACGCCGGGAGGTGGCGCGGCGCTGCTGGCTCTGGGCGGGTTCGACGTCGAGCGGGATGGCGGTCAGGGATGGGCGCTCGGGTTGGCGTGTCGGTCCGGCGGGCTGTGCAGGCACAGGGTGTGCAAGCACGGGATGTGCGTCGGCGATGTCGTCGACACCCGGCGTCGGGACTGCGAGGGCGGCGGCGCCGCGGGCGGTCACCGTCGCGGGGTCGGCGTCAATGATGACGGGCTGGTCCAGGTCGGTGGAGACGAGTTGGGCGACTAGGGGGATGCGGCAGGATCCGCCGACGAGCAGCACGGCGTCGAGTTGGTGGGGTTGCAGTTGGGCGGTGTGCAGGGTGCGGCGCAGGGCCTGGAGCGTGTCCGACAGCTGGGGCCGGATCATGTCGTCGAACTCGGCGCGGTGCAGCCGGACCTGCGTCTGGATGCCGGGGGCGGTCACCGGGATGGTGACCTCGGTGTCGGCCGACAGCGCCTGGATGGCCTGGGAGCACTCCCGGCGCAGTGCCGCAATGGCGCCCAGGGTGGTCGGGTCGTCGGCATTCAGCTCAGTCAAGCCAGGGACCGCGGCGAGTACGTGGCCGAACACTGCGTCATCGAAATCCACTCCACCCAGCTGGTCCAGGACCTGGGGCTGGCCGAGCGCGGTGAACCCGCCAGCGCCCGTGCTGCGGATCACGGTGGCGTCGAAGGTGGTGGCGCCCAAGTCGTACACCGCAATGGTGTGCCCAGACGCGATCGGCTGCCCGGCGGCGTACCCGGCCGCGACGGCCTCGGGTTCGGCGCAGAAGCGGACCTGTCCCAAGCCCGCGGCCGCCAGCGACGTGGCCAGCACCTCACGCTTGTAGTCACCCCAGGTGGCCGGGTGAGTCACGACGATGCCCTCGGCCGGGCCCCCTTGCTGGGTACTGACCTGGTCGACCACCCAGGAGATCAGCGTCGCGGCGAGTTGCGCCGCGGTGTAGGCCCGGCCACCGACGACCATCGGAACCTGGTCCCCGATGCGCCCGGTGAACCCGCGAACCAGCCGATCCGGATCGGCCACCGCCCGCCGCAACGCGGCCTCGCCCACCTCGACCTGGTCATGCTCACCGAGAAACACCACCGAGGGCACCACCGCCGAGCCGCTGCCCAACACCACCACCTCAGCCGGCCCCTCCGCCCGGCACACCGCCGCCGCCGTGACCGTGCTACCCACATCAATCCCCAGCCAGTAGCCCATGCCAGCACTCTCCTAGATCCGACGCCGTACACCCCGAACTGGTGCGAGAGCCCATCTGATCGATGTCTGGCTTGCCTATCGCCTGGCACAGGGCGCTGCGTTAGCAGTCAGGCCGGCTTCCGACCCCCCAATCTGGCCGGCTGTCAATCCCCTAATCCGGGGCGAGCGCAACCCGGTGCAGTCCCCGATGTCCGGTCGCTGCTCGGGCCCTAACTTTGCCGTCACACCGCTGGCGGACCTCGCCGGCCCGGTTCATCACACGAGGGAGAGTGACGGTCATGTCGAGCACGAAGAGTCTGCTGGACTTCATTTTGTGCCTGATGAGCGATGACAACGCCAAGGCAGCGTTTATCGCGGATCCGGATCAGGCGTTGGCTGATGCCGGGCTCAGTGATGTGTGTAGTGAAGATATCTCGGATGCGATGACGTATGTGGCCGAGTACCACCCGGTGTCCAACGTCGGAAATCGCGAGTACAACCTCGGAAATCACCGAGACGACCGGGACTACGAAGACAACCGGGAATACCGGTACGAAGGCGGGCGGCCCCACGAGGGTTGGCGACCCGACCCGGGCCTGGACTCACACGCCGCCGTGGTGCAGCAGCTGGAGTACATCTCCAACAACTACACTTACTCCGACAGCCACGACACCGTGATCGACAAGTCGGTCAACCAGTCCATCTGGAATGAGGGCAAGCTCACCCAGACCTTCAACGACAACTCGGTGACCGCCACCGACCACTCGGTGGCCGCCGGCCGGGACATCAAGGGTGACGTCGCCAATGGCGACGGCAATGTTGTCGGACACGGCAACAACGTGGGTAACACGTTGAACGACTACTCCACCAACGGCTCGTTCAACGGCAACAACATCGCCGACCGGGGCGGGGTCGCCGGAGACGGCAACGTGACCGACTCTGACCACAGCGACGTGGCCACCAACGGCAGCCGGGTTTACGACAGCCGCGAGGACATTCACAACACCACGATCAAAGACGTGGGTAACACCTACGACTCAGACAACACCACAATCAAAGACTCGGGCAACGCTTACCACAATTCAGACAACACCTACGACTCGGACAACACCTACGAGCACTCAGGAAACACCTACCACCACGAGCACGTCGCCGAGAACTCGTTCAACACTGTGGAATCCAACAACGAGGACTCTGCGATCTCCTCCAACCACCAAGAGGGTCTCGTCAACCTTGCGGTTAGCCCAGCGGTCAACGTCCCGATCCACGACAACGACATTCTCTCCCACATCAACGGCTGAGAACCGGCTTGACCAGCAGCTCCGCCACCCCGCGCCGGGGGTGGCGGAGCTGCTTTGTCACGTTGAGAAGCGTCCCCGATCTCGAGACGATCCGGCGGGCGCCGCTGCTTCGAATGCTTCACTGGTCGGTGCCGACCCCAAGCTGCGCGCGTCCTGCTTCGACTACCCGAAGGGCGATGATGACCCCCACGCATGGGATCCAGCAGGTGAGCGATACGCAGGGCCGGTTGGCCTGGCTCGTCTCCGGGCACGAGCGGGTGCGTGACCTCCTCGCCGACCCACGGCTGAGCCGGTCACATCCCAATCCCGGGCATCCGGTGCGCCTCACCCAGCCGGGTCTGTTCGGGGGACCGATCCCCGACCCGGAAGGCGAACTGGCCGATCTGCAGCGGATGCGCAAGCTGCTGACGCCCGCGCTGTCGGCCCGCCGGATGGAAAACCTTCGGCCGCGCGTCCAGACGATCGTCGACGAGTTGCTCGACGAGCTCGACCGCACTGGCCCGCCAGCTGATTTCCATACCATCGTCGCCTTCCCGCTGCCGGCGTTGGTGGTATGCGAGCTGCTCGGCGTGCCCGTGCACGATCGCGCAGACTTCTGCCGGTGGCAGATCGAGGCGAAGCAGGTCAGCAAGCCCGCGGTGGCCCGCGGTGGCCTGCAGTCGCTATGGCGTTACCTGGGCACCCTGATCGAGCGTAAGCGCTGGACGCCGGGCGACGACGTCATCGCGGACCTGCTGCGCGCCGCTGAGCTCGACCCGGCGCTGACCGATGACGGGATCGCCCACCTCGCCGCGGGGATCGTATTCGCCGGGCACGCACCCGCCGTCGCGATCATCGATCGGGGCATGCTGCTGCTGTTGACACACCACGATCAGCGCGAGGCGCTGCAACGGGACCGGGCTCTCGCCGCCTCAGCGGTGGAAGAGATCTTCCGCTTCGCCAGCCCGATCGAGCGCCAGCGGGCCGCTCGGCGTGGCGGCCTGACCCGGTATGCCGCCGTCGACATCGAAGTCGACGGCGTCACCATCCGCGCGGGCGATACCGTGATGTTCGCCGTGCAGCAAGCCAACGAAGATGAGGCTGTCTTCCCCGATCCGAAACGCTTCGATATCACCCGCGAGCGCATCCCGCACTTATCACTGAGCCATGGTGCCCATTTCTGCCTGGGCGCTCACCTGGCGCGGGTGAAACTGCAGTACCTGTTCGTCCGCCTGTTCGAGCGCTTTCCCACCCTGCGCCTCGCGGTACCCCTCGAGGACCTCCAGCCCGTCCGCGAAGCCGTGGCCGGTGCGGTCAGCCGGCTTCCGGTCACCTGGTAGGCACGGTGCTCTGCGCAAAAGCCTTGTAGACCACCAGGTCGATGGGCTCACCGTATTCGTCGTCCAGCCGCCGGCCACAGTAGGTCATGCCGGCTTTCTCCATGACCCGGCGGCTGGCGATGTGGTCCACCATCGTTTCCGCGACCACTCGGCGCATATCGGGGGCGGCGAGCACATGAGCAAGCAATGCCCGCAGGGCCTCCGTGGCGTATCCCCGGCTCCAACACGGCTCGACCACGGTATAGCCGACCTTGCCCGTGCCGCAGTCGTCGTCGAGGCTGCATCCGATCTCGCCGACGATCATGCGATCGGCTTTACGGATCATGAAGTAAGGTCCGAACCGGCCGGGCCCTTGCGTCTCGACGACTGATTCCATCACTTCCAATGAGAAGGCGGACGGGTAACCAGGAGCAAAGCTCAGCCCGCGGGGAATCCCGCCGTCGAGGAGCATGCGCGCCACCGGCTGGTAGATCGGTCGCAGTACCAGCCGTGCGGCGTCAATCTGGTTCACCGTCGTAGGGTCCCACCAAACTGGGCTTCGCGTATCGCCCACCAAGCCGGTGGACGAACGGGTAGCCAGACGCCGGAAGCGGCCCTACCGACAAGGAGCAATGAGATGGGCATAGAGGATCCCGACGCCGACGCGGCCGACCAGCGGCGTTCGGTGACCGATCTCTATGAGGACGACGACGAAATGGGGGACTTCACGCAGCCACCCATTGAAGCCGACCCAGCTGACTTCGCCGAACAGCACCGCGGGGTTCCTTCCATCGATGAGGACCATCCGTTTAACTGATCATCACGACTCCTACGCAACATCCTGGCGCGGGAACTATCCGGTGGCGGCACACGACTATGCCTGCAGAGATCGGGTGCCGGAAAGCTGGTCACATGCGCCGAAGGGGGTGAGCAGTGGGCGGTGCAGAGTGGGTGCGCTGGGTTTTCGCCGGTATGTTCGCCGCGCTGACCGTTTTCTACGCGATCCGGCTATTCGCATCCGACTCTGGAACGCCTGCTGGCAACAGTGGCTGCCACCGGGGCGTGGATAGTTCGCGCGGGGTGATGAGCCTGGGCATGGTCGCCATGATGGTGCCGTGGATTGATCCATTACCTCGGTTGTGCTGGCAGCTGCTGTTCGGCCTGGCGGCTGGGTACATCGCCGTCCGGCTGATCCGGCGCGGGTTGCGCGCAACTCAGCTGTCGCCGGCCGAGCCCAGGGCCGGGCACCACGAGTTGCACTTGCTCGTCGGGGGTGTGGCCATGGTGTACATGTTTGCCGTGATGCCCGCCGGGCTGGATTCCGGTGCCGCTGTCCCGCAGATGGCGCGCCACATGGACATGGCCCAAGTGGGCTTGAGCGGGCTCGCGCTGCCCGTTTTGACCTGGGTGTTCGTTGGGTATTTCGTGATCTTCGTGGTGCGGCTGGCCGCCCGGCTGGCCGTGCCGGTGAACATCTTGGGGGGGATGGCTGCCGGCCCGGCGCTGCCCGGTGGGGGACCGCGCGGTGTGGTCGTGTCGCCGCATCTGCTCGGTTCGACCGAGGTCGTCATGGGGATCGGGATGAGCTACATGCTGCTCACGATGCTGTGATGGCCGTGCCTACCTCAGGGAGCGTCATGGTGAAGATCAGTTGGTGGCCGGCACGTCGAATTACTGCGGTGGGCGCACTCTGCGCGATGGCGCTGCTCGCCCAGCCCGGCATCGCTTCGGCGCACGTCACCGCCAATGCCGGCAACGCCCAGCAAGGCGGGTATACCAAGGTCTCCTTCCGGGTGCCCAATGAGCGCGACGCCGCGTCGACAACTCAGCTGGAAATCAACCTTCCCACTGATCACCCGATTGCCTCGGTGGAGACTCGCGCCGTCCCCGGATGGACGTCGACCGCCGAGAAGACCAAGCTCGACAAACCGATCAAAACTGACGACGGGGAGATCAGCGAAGTAGTTTCGAAGATCACTTGGACTGGTGGCAAGATACCACCTGGATCGTTCGAGGAGTTCGACGTCTCCATGGGTCCGTTGCCGACCGACACAGATGAGCTGGTCTTCAAGGCGTTGCAGACCTATGACAACGGCGAAGTGGTGCGGTGGATCGACACGGCGCCAGAGGGCGCTCCCGAACCGGAACACCCGGCACCGGTGCTCAAGCTGGCACCGGCCAACGCAGACCAGGCAGCCGTGACTGCGGCGACCGGCACTGACGACGCGCATTCCTCGACGGGCATGTGGGCAGTGGTGCTCGGCATCGCGGGTATCGTGCTGGGCATCATCGGGATCATCGTGGGTCTGCTGAACCGGCGTAGCGCGGCCGCTGGTTGAGTTCTGTGTTGGGCCGGCGAGCGCTGCGAGCCTGCGCGGTGACGGTGCTCTGCGTAGTGCTCGGGCTGCTCGCCGGCACCGGTCCAGCGTCGGCCCATGCGGCGCTCATCGCGACCGAACCGGGGCAGGGCGCGGTGGTTGGCACCCTCCCGGCCACCGTATCGCTGACTTTCAGCGAACCGGTGGTGGTAGCCCCGGGTGGGGTCCGGGTGTTCGGGCCTGATGGCGGCGAAGTCGATGATGGCCATGCCACCCATCTCGGTAGTGCCCCCACAGTGGGCGTCCGGCTTACGCACCAATCGCACCAGGGCACGTACACCGTCTCATGGCGGGTGACTTCGGCCGACTCGCATCCGGTGGCGGGCGCTTTCACCTTCTCAGTTGGCCATCCCACGGCGACGCCGCCAGGTCGGGCACCGCCGTCCGCGCAACCGCCCGGCAGCGCAGCACTCGGCGTGGTTTATGCCATCGTCCGGGCTGCGGCGTTCGCGTCGTACACCTTGCTGGTCGGGTCGATCGCCTTCGCGCTGCTGTGCTGGCCCCAATCGCTGACCCGCCGGGGTGCCCGCCGGATCATGCTCGGTGGCTGGGCCGGCTTGCTGGCAACGGCCATCGCGACGCTGCTGCTGCAAGGGCCTTATGCCGACGGGCTGGGTCTGGATCGGCTTGCCGACCCGGACATCGTCTCCGAGACGTTGGCCAGCCGGCTGGGTACCGCGTTGACGGTCCGGCTGGCGCTGCTGGCGCTGGCGGGTGGTTACGTTGTGCTGTTGTGCGCGTGGCTGGGGCACCTCGCGCGGCGCGGTCGGGCCTGGTTCGGAGCCGTAGGCGTAATGCTGGTGATCAGCCTTGCGGCGACCTGGGCTGCTGCCGATCACGCCTCAGTGGGGCTGCAATACCAGCTGGCGCTGCCCGTTGACGTAGTGCACCTGGTGGCGATGGGTGGGTGGCTAGGTGGCCTGGTCACCCTGGTGGTCCTGTTGCGACCGGTGGGTATTGCCGACACTGCAGCGCCGGCGATGCCGCAGCGCGCGCTGATCCGGTTCTCCTCGATCGCGACCGGCTCCATCGCGATTCTTATCGGCACCGGCTGTTACCAGTCTTGGCGCCAGCTCGGCAGTTGGGCAGCGTTCGGTTCCACCGACTACGGCCGGCTGCTGCTCGTCAAGCTTGGAACTGTCGCGCTCATGCTCGGCGCCGCGTCGTTGTCCCACCGGTGGGTCAGCCGGCATCGGCGCGTATTGATGGGCGTCGGCGCAGCTACCCGCGCCGCCGGCGAGGTCGCGGAGGTGGCCGCCCGTCGCGGCGGTGCACTGGGGGAGCGCAACTTGCGGCGAAGTGTGCTGGTCGAGGCGGCGCTCGGGGCGCTGGTGCTCGGCGTCACCGCGCTGCTGGTCAACGCCGAGCCGGGCCGGACCGCGACGACTCCGGCCGGCAAGCCGCCGGGTCCCGGGCACCAGATCGTCAGCTACGACACCGGTGGCCCGGGCGGCCGGGGAGGACTTTTTGTGCACGTCGATCCGGCTGCCACCGGACCGAACACCATCCACGTGACCATTGAGGATCCCGGCGGCAGCCGGCATGACGTGGCCGAAGTGCGCAGCGAGCTGATGCTCACTGCCCG
>DASUVX010000172.1:0-3959 GCA_036378735.1 Pseudonocardiaceae bacterium
TTGAACGACGGCCCGAGCGGCACGGTGTTGCGCGGGTCGCGCAGGTCCCACAACCGAATCGAGCCGTCACTACCGCCGGTGGCGGCGGTGCGCCCGTCGGAACTGAAGGCGACGGAGTAGACCGGACCGGTCACACTGATGGAAATCGACGACGGGATGTTCCACAGCCGGACGGTCTTGTCGCCACTGCCGCTGATCAGCGTGTGTCCGTCGGGACTGAATGCCATGGCATAGATGGGACCCGTGTGACCGGTCAGGGCCTGGCCCATTGACGTGGGGTGACTCGGATCGGTCAGATTCCACAGCCGGACGGTGCTGTCATCACCGCCGCTGGCCAGCAGCCGACCGCCGGGCTGGAAGGCAATTGCCTTGACAGCATTGGTATGGCCGGTGAGCGGCTGGCCGAGCGGCGTCGCATGCTGAGGGTTGGCAAGGTTCCACAGCCGGACGGTGTCGTCATCACTGCCGCTGGCCAGCACGTCGCCGTCGGGGCTGAAGGTGAGGGCGTTGACGGGAGCTGTGTGACCGGTCAGGGGTGTCCGCCGCCATTGAGCGTGCAGATGTCGAGCGGGGTATTGGCCGTTGAGCGTGCCGATGGTCCCGAACCCGGCGGTCGGGGGTTGATGTTGCTGGTCGGCGCCGTCACCGTGACGAGGACGGATGGGCGACGGCCCTCCCGTCGTCTCTTGGGAGGAGGTCACGGGAGGGCCGTGCGATCGCGCACGGAGGCGCTGTGGTGACGGTAGAGGCGGATGCTGGTGGTGTCGAGCGCAGGTTGGCCGCGGGCGAGTTGACCTGCCCAGACTGTGCGGGAGTGCTGGCCGGGTGGGGGCATGCCCGGCGGCGGATGCTGCGGGGTCGGGTCGAGTCCGTGGTGGTGTGGCCGCGCCGGTCGCGGTGCACCCGCTGCGGTGCGACACACGTGTTGTTGCCGGTAGTGGCGCTGGCGCGGCGGGCGGATGAGGCATCGGTGATCGGGGCGGCGCTGGTGGCCAAGGCCGCTGGTGTCGGTTTCCGCCCGATCGCGGTTGGCCTGGGGCGTCCGGTCGAGACAGTGCGGGGCTGGCTGCGCCGATTCGCCAGTCGCGCCGAGTGGACTCGGTGGGTGTTCACCCGGTGGCTGCGGGCCCTGGGGCCCGACCCGGTGATGCCCGAGCCTGCGGGGAGTGCGTGGGCGGACGCAGTCGCCGCGATCCTGGCGTGCTCGCGGGCGGTGGCTGAGCGGTTCGTGCTCGGCGCGGTGACGCCGTGGGAGGTGGCCGTCGCGATCACCGGTGGGTGTCTGCTGTCGCCGAGCTGGCCGGATGAGTCGATCAACACGAGTTGACCCTGACGCCACGCTGATCACCTCCTGTTGGGTGTCGTTCGTCCTTTATGGAACGGACAAAGCCATGACATTGATGGAGGTGGCGCCGTTTATGGCGGTGCGAGATGACGAACACGCCGCGCGGGCCGAGCGTGCCCGCAGGATCGGGCTGTTCCGCTACCAGCTGATCCGTGACGCCGCGGACCCTGAACTGTCAGCCAAAGCTCGGGGCAGGCTGGTGCGCCAGATTGCCGCGGTCGAACACCTCGATCCGTTCGGCAAACCGGTGCGCTATTCCCGTGACACGTTGGACCGGTGGATCAGGGCGTGGCGGCGGGACGGGTTCGACGCGCTGGTGCCGGCCCCACGCCAGTCCAGCCCACGAACACCGGTCGAGATTATCGAGTTAGCGTTGGGGTTGAAGAAAGAGAACCCGGAACGCACCGCCGCGCAGGTCCGCCGGATCCTGCGCACCCAACTCGGGTGGGCGCCAGGTGAGCGGACCCTGCAACGCTACTTCACCGACCATGGCCTGATCGGGCAGGCCAGCGGGTCGCCGGCGGTGTTCGGCCGGTTCGAAGCCGACCGGTGCAACCAGTTATGGACTGGAGACGCCCTCCACGGAATTCGGATAGGTGGCAGGAAAACGTATCTCTTCGCGTTCATTGACGATCACTCACGGCTGATCACTGGGCACCGGTTCGGCTATGCCGAGGACACCGTCCGGCTGGCCGCGGCGCTGCGTCCTGCGTTGGCATCCCGCGGGGTTCCCGACCGGATATACGTGGACAACGGATCATCCTTTGTGGACTCGTGGCTGCTGCGGGCGTGTGCCGTCCTGGGGATCAAGCTCACCCACTCCACCCCCGGACGACCGGAAGGACGCGGGAAAATTGAGCGACTGTTCCGGACAGTGCGGGATCAGTTCCTGGTCGAGGTCACCGGCGAGGACCAGCCCGGCCGCCATCAGGTCACCGACCTGACCGAGCTGAACCGGTTGTTCACCGCATGGGTCGAAACCGTCTATCACCGCCGGGCGCATTCCGAGACCGGGCAGACCCCGCTTCACCGGTGGATGGCCGGTGAGCCGTTCCCGCTGCCCACCACCGAGACCCTGGCCGAGGCGTTCCGCTGGGAAGCCCGCCGCACGGTCCGCAAGACCGCCACCCTCTCGTTGCACGGCAACGTGTATGAGGTCGACGCTGCGCTGGTCGGCCAGATGGTCGAGTTGGTGTTCGACCCGTTCGACCTCACTCGCATCGAGGTCCGTCACCAGGGCCGGAGTTGGGGCTGGGCGCTGCCGCACCGCATCGGCCGGCATTCCCACCCCAAAGCACGCCCGGAAACACCACCCGAAACCGCTGCCCCGACCGGGATCGACTACGCCCGCCTGATCGAAGCCACCCACCAAGCCGAACTCGCCCACGGCATCAACTATCGGGCACTGCCCGGCGCCAGCACCGAGATCAGCACCGAGATTCCCGGGCAACTCGACCTGCTCACCAGCGCCGAAACCCTGCCGCTGGCCCTACCCATCGACGAGCAACGCCAGCAGACCGAGGAGATACTGTGATCGGCAAGCTCAACCAGTACTGGGGCTTCAGCAAACCCCCGTTCGGCCGCGACCTCGCCCCGAGCATGCTGCACCGCCACGCCGCCCACAGCGAAGCGGTCGCCCGCATCAACTGGTGCATCGCCGAACGCCGGATCGGTGTGATCACCGGTGAAGTCGGCGCCGGGAAAACGGTCGCGATCCGCGCCGCACTGGCGGCGCTCGATGCCAGCCGACACACCATCATCTACCTGCCCAATCCGACCATCGGGGTCCGCGGCATCCACCACCAGATCGTCGCCGCGTTGGGCGGGCAACCCCTGGTCCACCACGCCACCCTCGTCCCGCAGGCCAGCGAAGCCCTGGCGATTGAGCAAGCCGAGCGTGGCAGAACCGCTGTTCTGGTGATCGACGAGGCACACCTGCTCTCCCAGGATCAACTGGAATCGTTGCGGATGCTCACCAACCACGACCTTGACGCTTCCAGCCCGTTCGCGCTGCTGCTGATCGGCCAGCCCACCCTGCGGCGGCGGATGAAACTGGGCGCCCTGGCCGCGTTGGACCAGCGCATCGGCCTGCGTTACGCGATGCCACCCATGACCGACCACGAGACCGGAGGCTACCTACGCCACCACCTCGAACTCGTCGGACGAGCCGACACCCTGTTCTCCGACGACGCGATCGCGTTGATCCACCAAACCAGCCGTGGCTATCCCCGCGCCGTGAACAACCTCGCCCTGCAAGCGTTGATCGCCGCGTTCGTCGAGGACAAGACCATTGTCGACGAGAAAGCCACCCGCACCGCCGTCGCCGAGGTCACCGCCGAATAGACCGACCACCCAGCACCGTGACGATCACGGCGTCACCATGACGACCCCAGCCCCGTCAGCACCCCGCCGACGGGGCTTCTTCATGCCCACGTCATCGGCACCACCGATGACGCCATCATCTGCACGCTCAATGGCGGCGCACAGGCGGTGGCGGAGCAAGCTCAGTTGATCGTGCTGCACCTGGATAAGGATTTCGAGTTGATCGCAGCGGTGACGGGCCAGGCTGTGCAACGACTTTGGTAGCGCCATGCTGCGCACCGCGTGATCTTCG
>DASUVX010000173.1:0-26457 GCA_036378735.1 Pseudonocardiaceae bacterium
ACTGCCGACCGGGACCGAGCCGGTGGCCGGTGGCGACTTCGACTTTTCTCAGGGTCGCCGGCTGGGAGATCAGCGCATCGACTACGCCTTCACCGACCTTGCTCGCGATGGCGCCGGCCGGGCGTGGGTGCGGCTGGACGGACCGGACGGGCAGCGCGCCGAACTGTGGGTGGATGACAGTTATCCGATCGTTGAGCTGTTCACCGGTGACACGCTGGCCCCGCATCGTCGCCGTCGGGGCCTGGGCGCTGAGCCGATGACCTGCCCACCGAACGCTATCCAATCCGGAAAGGGAGTGCACCGGTTGGCGCCCGGGCAGGCCGTCACGACCCGCTGGGGCGCCCGGCTGCGTGCCGGGTGAACTCGCCAGCAGCGCAAAAACCGCTGTTGAGTTTGTGACCACCCGGTTGCCGCCGTCGGCGGTTTAGCGGCTGAGCACCGTGCGCAACGCACCGAAGACGTCGATCTCCCGGGATAACCGCAATGAATCCTTGCTAGGCGATCGTACCCAGGTGATGGGCCCACAGATCGTCATGGTGGGCGGCAGCATGACCGCGCCGGTGACCTGGTAGACGTCGGGTGGCCAGGGCAGCGGGGAACCGAACCGTTCCCCCGTGAGCACCATGTGATGGTCGGGCGCGTACGGGTGGGCCAGGACCGCCGGCGCGCAGAGCCTGTCGGTGAGGACCTGCGTCACCTTCGCGGACAGCGGTACCGGAATCGCGATGGCCGACGCGTCGCAGTCCAGCCGCAGCTGTATCAGGTCACGGTGCGCAGTGACCGGCCAGCCCCACGCGTGGTAGCTGCGTCCACTCGCGCCATCGACGTCCGCTACGAGTGACTGGCCGCCGGCAGGCATGTCGTCAGAAGTAAGGGTGGTGGCCTGGTTCATCAGGCACACCTGGCACGGGACGCCCTCACCGGGTTCGACGGTCTCCATCTCCTCGTGGCAAAGCAGGCAGCCGCACAGGGAGGCGGCCACACCCGTCTCGCAGTCCGGGGGCACCGGAACCAGGTGCACGGTGCGGCCGAGCTGGCCGATTACACCAGCCCGGTGGCGGACCAGCAGCACGGGCTGGTCAACCACCGTCGCCGCACCGGCGCCTGGTCTCCCCCGCCGATCCGTCTCCTTAGAACCCGATTCAGCCGGCGTAGTCGTCGGACTCGCCATCCTTGGCGCCTGCCAGGAAGGCAGCCATCTCGTCCCGGCTGAAGATCAACGCTGGGCCACCGGGGTCACGTGAGTTGCGCATCGCGACTTCGCCACCAGGCTGTGACAGAAGAATCACCGACCCCTCGGTTGGGTGCACCTGCACGTGCACATGCGGGAAGCTAACGCGGGTGTTAAGCAGCTGTCAATTTGAACGCCACTAATCAGCGAGTCGGACCGTGCCGGCTCGATTGTTCGGAGTTCAGTGCGCGCCTTGGCGAGCAGCTGCCGGGTGTGGTCCGGCTCGGCAGGCCTGGGTGATGCACCGGCGCAGCGGTCCGGCCAAGGCGGCACCGGTCTCCGTCGAGCACGGTGAGTAGAGCCGGACAACGCAGATCGGATGCACGCGAGCATTCAGAGCTGCCCTAAATTTGAGACCACTGCCTCCGGCACGTGAATAGCGGAGTCAGCCAGCTTTTCCTGGGTAGTTTGGCTGCGGTCGTCATTCGATGCACGTGCATCATCATGGGCGGATTCCGGTGCAGATGAATGGGATTGGGGTGACGTCGCCCCATTCGGGTGTAATGGCGCCTCTGGCGGTGTTCAGACTTCATGATGCCTGCAAAGGGGTGTTACCTTCAGCGCGCTGCTGCGCAGTAGTCCAAGCCAGGACGCGGGATGGGGCGTGAGCTGTTGGGGTGGGCACAAAAGGTCGTCTGGGTCAGTGACCTTAAATATGTGACCGCAGCACCTCTCGACCGTTTGATCTTCCAGCAGTTGAGCAGGTCGGGAGAAGAGCGGGAGTGGTACGCCTATCCCCAAGCCGACAATGCGGCCGGTCTTGACATTAGGGTCTATGCCGTGCACGGCGGCCCGCTGATGGCGCTCAACGCGGTGATCCCCGCGGTGACACGATGGCTGCAGGAGAATGGCATTGAAGCAACTTTGGGTGAGATCCAAGTGCGCAGCGAGCAGGCGGTCAATGATGAGATCAAACGGCTCATCGAGGAATTGAGGCGACACAATTACCCACACGCGGCTGGCCACATGGGGATCGTGAGGCGTCAGCTCAACGAAACCTGCTGACCCGTGACGTGGCTGGTGATACGAAGCCGGCGTCCGTTCAGGGTTTGCGTCCGACCGCTCCGACGATGCAGTGCTGCGCGGGGTCCAACGGCTTGATCCGTGGCCCGTCGGGCCACCAGTCGGCGCACCGGACGAGGCCAGGCTCGATCAACTCCAGGCCCGGAAACATGCCCTCGATCTCGGCGCGGGTCCGAAACCATCCGCTACCCATCGGGCTGTGCAGGAAGACCTGTTCCATCCTGCGGGCGAGCGCGCTCAACTCACTGCTGCTCTCGGGATCGAGGAAGTGGCTGATCGCCACGTAGGAGCCCGATGGCAGGGCATCGACGTATTCGGCCATGATGCTTTGCGGGGTGCTCTCACCGTCATAATGGTGCAGCGTCCCTAGTTGGAACAGCGCGATCGGCTCGGAGAAGTCGAGGTGCTTGCGGACGACCTCATCGTTGAGAACCTCGCGTGGATTGAAGATGTCGGCCGCGCTGAAGAAGGTCTGATCGTTGTCTACGAGCAGCGCCCGGCCGTGCGTGATCACCGTCGGGTCGTTGTCGACGTACACCACGCGGGCGTCCGGCTGGATTCGCTGGGCGACCTGGTGAGTATTTTCCGCCGTGGGAAGTCCGGACCCACAGTCGAGGAACTGTGTGATACCGGTTTGGCTGGCGATGAAGCGGGTCACCCGGATCAGGAGCTCCCGATTGTCTGAGGCCATCCGCGCGGATTCCGGAGCAACCTGCTGGAGTTGGCGAACGACCTCACGGTCAATCTCGTAATTGTCCTTACCGTTGAGAAATGCGTCGTAAACCCGGGCGATACTCGCCTTGGTCGGATCGATGTAAGCTGGGATGGCATCGTCCGACAGCGGGGCGTCGGTATGGGGCATCAAGGGCCTCACAAGAGTTGCGCACGGGAGGGGACAAAGCCGAGCCCAGGAGCCCGGACGTATGCAGTAAACCATGGGTGCAGCTTTGACGATGCTTCACCGCGAGGTACGTTCAGTAGTCGGGCGGAAGACATCGGAGGTACGGCATGGCCATAGGCGATCCTGATGCATCCGGTGGTGGTGGCACGCAAGGTGGTAGTCCGACCGCCCGGCGCATCGTGTTGGGCGCGCGGCTGCGCCGGCTGCGGGTGGCCGCCGACATCTCGCGAGGGGAGGCCGGTCACGCCATCCGCGCTTCCGAGTCGAAGATCAGTCGCCTCGAGTTAGGCAGGGTCAGCTTCAAGGAGCGGGACGTGACCGACCTGCTCACCATGTACGGAGTGGCAGATCCCGAGCAGCGCGAGGCGTTCCTCGAGATGGTGCGGCAATCCAACCAACCCGGCTGGTGGCATCGCTACTCGGATCTGGTGGCCGACTGGTTTCAGGACTACCTCGGGCTGGAGGAGTCGGCCTCCCGGATCCAGATCTGGGAACAGCAGTTCGTCCCGGGTCTGATGCAAACCGAGGACTATGCCAGGGCGATCACGACTCGCGGATGGGCAACGTTGGGCGGCGAACGCGCGAACCAGCAAGTCGCGGTGCGACTGCGACGCCAAGCGTTGTTCAATCGACCGGATGCACCCACGCTGTGGGCGGTCATCGACGAGTCCGTATTGCGCCGACCGATCGGCGGCCGGCGGCTGATGCTGGCTCAGATCGAGCATCTCCTCGAACTCACTACACGGCGCACCATCATCCTGCAGGTAGTGCCCTACCAGTTCAGCGGGTACGCCGCGGAGGGCTCGTTCACCATGCTTCGCTTTGCTGAGCGGGAGCTGCCCGATGTGGTCTACCTCGAGCACCTCTGCGGTGCGCTTTACCTGGACAAGCGATCCGAGACCGAGCTGTACAGCAGGGCTTTCGACCGGCTGACGGTGGACGCGCACACCCCCGATCACACCCGGCAACTGCTCGCCAAGGCACGCGCCGAAATCTAAAACCAGAAGCCCACCTACTCCCCCTGCGGCGCACTCACTGCGGCGCACTCATCCAGCCCGATCCCTGTCGCCGCTTTCGCTTTCACGCATCTGCACGTGCATTGACACGCGCACAGACGCCCGCTAGCATTCTGATGCACGTGCAGATGCACTATGGGAGGGTTGATTACTCATGTCGCACCACGCTCACCACGGCCTGACGGCCGCCACCCTTGCTGGTGTGACATGGCGCAAGAGCAAGCACAGCGGGTGCCTCGGTAACTGTGTCGAGGTCGCAGCACTTAATAGTGACCAAGTTGCAATGCGCAATTCTCGCGAACCAAGTGGTCCGGCGTTGATCTTCAGTCGCGGTGAAATGGCCGCGTTCTTGGCCGGCGCTAAGGGTGACGAGTTCGAGAGTTGCTAGGCCGCAACGCCCGGCTGCGCGGGTACTGCGATCGTCCGGAGGTGGTCGTCGTCAACGACGGGCCGGATACCACCGAGTGGTATGTGCGCAGCATGGGCGACAACGACACCCACCGCGGCCGGTACTGCACCACCACCCGCAGCGTGCACGCCCTGTGCGGCATGGAGTTCATGCCGTTGCCGATCGGCTGGATAGGACATCGGTTAGCGCTGCCCGGCCAACCCCCCGACCCCGAGCAGATATGCTCGGACTGCTACAGAGCCCAGGTGGAGAACCTTCGCGGCGTCGGCCGCAAGTCCTGAACCGGTCCCGGCCGATTCGAACGAGACTGAGCCGCCCTGCACGCCACGTTGAGCTCCTGGACGCGACGCTGGAACCAGCCGCCGATCAGATCCGGGCCGAACCTCAACGCGCTGCGGCAGATCATGGCGCACCGAACGCCGGGGCGGAACCTCCGCAGATATGAAACACTGGCTCGAGGGGTATCCGGACGATCAACGCTGTCGCACGTGGAGGTAGGGACATGGCTATCACCGGCATAATCTCAGCGATCATCGTCGGACTCATCATCGGTGCGCTCGGGCGCTTGGTCGTGCCGGGCAAGCAGGCGATCCCGATCTGGCTCACCATCATCATCGGCATTATCGCCGCGTTTATCGGCGGGTATATCGCCGCGGCCTTCCATTACGTCAACGCAAACGGCGGAATACCCTGGATACAGATCATTCTTCAAGTCATCGTCGCCGCGATCGGGGTATCCATCGCCGCAGGGGCCTACGCCCGGCGGGGCATCAACCGCTAGTGCACGCAGCCGCTGGCGTGTTCCCTGGTCATCAGGGAACACGCCAGCGGCGCGGCCTGTCTCGCCCAGGCGGGGCAGGGTTGCTCAGTGTTCGCTGCTGAACACCCCACCACCGATTAGCAGGGTTGCCACCGCGACCACCAGGTGCAGGAGGTTGTCCCCATTAATCCCACCCGGGATGGACAGCAAATGCCAGTAGCCTAAAAAGCCCATCACAGCGACTAGCAGCAATACGCCGGCGAGCGCGATGTTCACCCCCTGATTGCCAGCCGGGGTAAGCGTGAGGCCTCCCAGCAGCCACAACAGGCCAACGAGGATGTACACGGTGTTGTGGAAGCCATTCGTCTGGAAGAGCCCGATAATGTAGTGGTCCGTCATCTCGGTGTAGTTGGTGAAGCCAGTCTGGATGAATCCGATGATCCCCAGGACTATCACGACGATGCCGAGAAGCACGGAATACAGCTGATCGATCGTCCGGGCGCCCGCACCCCGGTACCTGATCCCGAACTTCTCTTCTGGGCTAACAGTCGCCACTTTTGTCCCCTTCCAGTTGACACTGCTATAGCCGGCGCCTAACGGCGCCGGCGCCACACAACGAACCTGACGCGTCCAGCTGGTCCACATCAGCCGCGGCGCAGACCTGCGATAGCTGCGCACGTATTGGCGGCGTTCGCCGGAATCAGGAGTCTCGGCCAGGCAGGAAATCACTTCAGCCCACCAGGCCTCGCCCTCCGCACCGGGCAACAGGCCGCGTATCCAGCGCAGCGACCGCGGCGCCGGCGGCGCATTCGAACGAAGGCCTGCCGTTGCCCGCCGGGCTGGGTGGCCGATGCCGCCGAGGACTTCACTGTCTCCGACGTGGAGCGCACGATGACCGCTCATGCCGGGCCTGCCTCGCTGGTGGGAACGGCATGAAACCGGGGCGGTGCGAGCAACCGGCCCAAACCACTGCGGTCACGACCGTTTTGCAGGGCGTGGACGGCGCGGGCGCGGCCCTCCGTGGTCAGCCGGTAGTAGCGCCGCGGGGGTCGGCCTTCGGTGTGTGCCGGCTCGGCGTCTTCCCACCGGTCGCTGACCCACGCAGCCGCGCGGAGCCGTTGCAAGATCGGGTAGATCGTGCCCGGCTCCAGCCCGCTGGCGCGCACGATCTCCAAGCCGTACAACTCGGTGTCGGATCGATCAAGAAGTGCACCCAGCACCGCCAGGACACCCACCGTCATCCGCAAACCCGGCATAGGCATTAACTCTACATAGCTAGTACTAGGGTGTCCACCAGTAGAGCGAGAATGGATCGCCGCCACCAAGGGCGACCAGCACCTCAGCTCAGTTGCACGGGCCGCGGCCAGGGCGCAATCGCCCTGGGTTCGTCCTTCGGCAATGCAGGAAGAACCTCACCGTCGATCACCTGCGGGCGCGGCGCGGGGGCACTCGGGGAAGCCATGAACACCTTCACCACGGTCGGGGATTGCTGGGGCACCCGCTGCGCCTCCCACCGGGCGCGGGCTTCGATCAACTCCCACTGGTCCTCGACCGCCTGATCGGCGAGATACCGGAGACGGTTCTCTGCGTACTTGCGGTTTTCCTGACCGCGGGCGATCCAGCCGATGGCGAACCACCCCATCGCAATGAGTATGCCCCCCATCCATAGCAACCCGACGACCATGACGGACCTCCAGTCACCACATCCAGCGCCGCTCGTCCAGCCAGCGGATTGGCCCAGCGGATCGGCCCAGCTGATCGGCGCTGTGCCTCACCCGTGACCCTAGTTCCCTAACTGCTGATTCGGCCCACTAAGTTCATGTACCGGGCGTTTCGATCGCGGCGCTAAGAATGCGTCAAGATCGGTGCCGTGGCGGCGCGCGGCTGTCAGGCTCGGCAACGTGCTCAAGCGCCTGCTGGTGGGGCGGCCGCGGTCCAGTGCACGGCTGGGCGAGACGCTGCTGCCGAAGTGGCTCGCGTTACCGGTGTTCTGCAGCGACCCGATCTCCTCGGTGGCTTACGCCACCGAACAGATTGTGCTGGTGCTCGGCGCGGGCGGGTTGGCCGCCTTGACGCTGACCCCGTGGGTGGGGCTGGCGGTGGTGGTGCTGCTGGTGGTCGTGGTCGCCTCCTACCGCCAGACCTGCTACGCCTACCCCAACGGCGGCGGCGCGTTCGTGGTCAGCAAGGACAATCTCGGGGAGTCCGCGTCGCTGGTGGCGGCCAGCGCGTTGCTGGTCGACTACGTGATGACGGTGGCGGTGTCGATCGTGTCCGGGGTGGTGGCCATCACCTCGGCGTTCCGGTCGTTGCAGGCGCACGCGGTGGCGCTGTCGGTGGGGTTCGTGGTGGTGCTGGTGCTGGCCAACCTGCGCGGGACTAAGGAGTCCGGGCGCGCGTTCGCGGTACCCACCTACTCGTTCATCGGGTTGACCTTCTTGATGTTCGCCGTGGCGGTCCTGCGGAGCCTCGGCGGCGCAGCCCTGCCGCCGGCCGAGACCGCGACGGCGCCGGTCGCGCAGACCGCCACGATGGGCGGACTGTTCACAGTGTTCCTGCTGC
Organism: Pseudonocardiaceae bacterium; assembly: GCA_036378735.1. GTDB lineage: Bacteria > Actinomycetota > Actinomycetes > Mycobacteriales > Pseudonocardiaceae. Next base: position 7,903 of record DASUVX010000173.1, read on the forward strand.
TGCGGGCGTTCGCCTCCGGGTGCACCGCACTGACCGGCGTGGAGGCGATCAGCAACGGGGTGCCCGCCTTTCGCAAACCCAAAAGCCGCAACGCCGCGGTCACCCTGATCCTGATGGGTGCTGTCGCGATCACCATGTTCGGCGGGATCACGGTGCTCGCGGTCGCCCTCCACGCCAGAGCGAACCCCGACGGCAACCCGTCGGTGATCTCCCAACTCGCCGCGTCGGTGTTCGGCGCCGGGTCGGCGCTGTTCTACCTGTTCCAGGCGGCCACCGCAGGAATCCTCATCCTGGCCGCGAACACCGCGTTCAACGGCTTCCCGGTGCTGGCGTCCATCCTGGGCCAACATCGTTACCTGCCCCGGCAGCTGCACAACCGGGGCGATCGGCTGGTGTTCTCCAACGGCATCCTGCTGCTGGCCGCCTTCGCCGCCGCACTGATCGTCGGGTTCGACGCGAACATCGACAAGTTGATCCAGCTCTACATCATCGGCGTGTTCACCAGCTTCACCCTGAGCCAGGTCGGCATGGTGCGGCACTGGAACCGCGAGCTCACCGGAGCGGGCGCTGCCGGCGATCCAACCCGCAGGCGCGCGATCCGCCGATCGCAAGCGATCAACCTCGTCGGCGCGCTGTGCACGGCGGTCGTGCTGGTGGTGGTGTTCGCTACCAAGATCGAGCACGGCGCCTGGCTCGCGGTGGCCGCGATGATCGTGCTGTTCTTCCTGATGCGCGGCATCAACCGGTACTACGCTCGGGTTACCGCCGAGGTGGCACCGGAGCAGGCACCGCCGACGTTGCCGGCCAGCGTGCACGCTGTGGTGCTGGTCTCCCGGCTGCACAAGCCTGCGCTGCGGGCGCTGGCTTTCGCTCGGGCCAACCGCCCGGACGTCTTGGAGGCGGTCACGATGGCCACCGATGAGCAGGATACCCGCGAGCTGGCCGACGCCTGGCAGCAGCACGGCATCCCGGTGCCGCTCAAGGTGCTGGAGGCGCCCTACCGCGACCTGTTGCGGCCGCTGACCGACTACATCCAGCGGCTACGGCGCGACAAACCGCGCGCGGTGATCGCGGTGTACCTCCCCGAATACGTGACGAGGCGGTGGTGGCAGAACTTGCTGCACAACCAGAGCGCGCTGCGGATCAAGGCGCGGTTGCTGTTCACCCCGGGAGTGGTCGTGATCAACGTTCCCTACCTTCTCGGCGTAGCCAGCCAAGGCTGGCTTGGGAGTGAGCCCCGTGAGCGGCAACCAGTGCCCTAGCATGCGAGGCGCCCTGCGGCTCTACCTGGGAGCCGCGCCCGGGGTGGGCAAGACCTACGCCGCGCTCAGTGAGGCCCGGCGGCGCGCCGAGCGAGGCACCGACGTGCCCCTGGTGACGGGGGAACAGGCCGGCAGCGGCGTCCGGATGGCCACCCCGCGAGGCGTGCTGCCGCCCTGGCGCAAGCGGCTGGGCTGGGCCGGCGCAGCGCTGCTACCGGCAGCGGCCACCGCGATCGGGGTGACCGGGTCGCACCTGTTCGGCCTGTCCACCGACGTCGTGGTGTTCCTGCTCGCGGTGGTGACCGTGGCGCTGGTCGGTGGCTTGGGGCCGGCGCTGCTGGCCGCCCTGCTCGGCGGCCTGCTGTTGAACTTCTTTCTCACCCCACCCCTGCACACCCTGACCATCGCCGACCGGGCCAACGTGATCACTCTGGCATTGATGCTGCTGGTTGCGGTGCTGGTCGCGATGGTGGTCGACCGCGCCGCCCGGAGAGCCGAGCAGGCCGCCCGGGCCCGCACCGAAGCGTCCCTGCTGGCCTCCTACGCCCGCACTGTGCTCACCGATCCGGATCCGTTGCCGAGGCTGCTGGACAAGATCCGGGAGAGCTTCGCGCTCACCTCGGTAGCCCTGCTGGAACGCCGCGACGGCCGGTGGCAGCTGGCCGCCGCCACCGGACCGAACCCGTGCCTGCGCCCGGAGCAGGCCGATACTGACATCACCGTGACCGAGGATGTCCGGCTCGCCCTGGCCGGCCGCGCTGTGACCGCAGCCGACCGGCTGATCCTGGAAGCCGCCGCGGGCCAGGCGCTGCTCGCGCTGCGCCAGCAGCGGATGGCCGCCGAGGCCGCCGAGGTGCAGCGTCAGAAGTCCGCCGCGGCATTGCGCACCGCGTTGCTGTCCGCCGTCGGCCATGACCTGCGTACCCCGTTGACCTCGATCAAAGCCGCCATCGGCAGCCTGCGTGACCCCGAGTTGACGCTGTCGCCAGCCGACTCCGACGAGCTGCTGGCCACCGTCGAGGAATCCACCGACCGGCTGCACGCGCTGGTGGACAACCTGCTCGACTCGTCCCGGCTGGCCACCGGCGCCATCACCCCGGCGCTGCACCCCGTCGGCTATGACGAGGTGGTACTGCGCGCGCTGTCCGGGCTCGACGGCGCCCGCTCCGCGGGCCGAGCCGGCAATCAGACCGCGGTCGAGGTGGACATCGACGAGTCGCTGCCGCACGTGCTCGCCGACGCCGGGCTGCTGGAACGCGTCGTCGCCAACATCGTCGACAACGCGCTACGCCACGGCGCCGGTTCACTGGTCACGATCCGCGCCAGCGCCCACGCCGACCACGTCGAATTGCGGGTGGTCGACCACGGACCCGGCATCCCGCCGGGGTCGGCGCCGAGCATGTTCACCCCGTTCCAGCGGCTGGGCGATCGCGACACCACCACCGGCATCGGGCTGGGGCTCAGCGTGGCGCAAGGGTTCACCGATGCGATGGGCGGCTCGCTGACCGTCGAGGACACCCCCGGCGGCGGGTTGACCCTGGTGATCTGCTTGCCCACCGCGCCGACAATGAACCAGGCCGTCCGGTGACCCGGGTGCTCGTCGTCGACGACGACCCCCAGCTCCTGCGAGCCCTGAAGATCAACCTGGCCGCGCGTGGCTACACCGTGCTGACCGCCCCCGATGGCACCAGGGCGCTGCACGTCGCAGCCCACGATCAGCCGGACGTCATCGTGCTCGATCTCGGGCTACCCGACCTGGACGGCGCCGACGTGATCACCGGACTGCGAGGTTGGAGCACTACCCCCATTATCGTGCTGTCCGCCCGTACCGACTCCGGCGACAAGGTCGAGGCGCTCGACGCCGGCGCCGACGACTACGTCACCAAACCCTTCGGCATGGACGAGCTGCTGGCCCGGCTGCGTGCCGCGGTCCGCCGGGCTACCACGCATTCGGGCGCAGGCGAGGCCGTCGTGCACGCGGGCTCGCTGGACATCGATCTCGCCGCCAAGCAGGTCACCCGCGACGGTGTAGTCGTCCATCTCACCCCCACCGAGTGGGGCATCCTCGAACTTCTCGCCCGCCACCAGGGCAAACTCGTCACCCAACGGCAGCTGCTCGCCGAGGTCTGGGGTCCGCACTACCGCAACGAGACCAACTACCTGCGCGTCTACCTCGCCCAACTGCGCCGCAAACTTGAACCTGACGCCTCCCACCCCCGCCACCTGGTCACCGAACCCGGCATGGGCTACCGCTTTACGCCCTAACCCCCCACCGTTCCCGCAGTCTGCATCCAGACTGCGGAAGTGGGGCGGGTCACCTGGTGACGAGCCGACTGTGCCGGACGCTGTAGGTGAAGTACACGACGAATCCGATGATCATCCAGATGATGAACCGCAGCCACGTCGCTCCCGGCAGATTGAGCATCAAGTAGAACGAGGCAAGTGCCGCGAGGATGGGAACCGCGGGCACGCCCGGGCAGCGGAACGCCCGCGGCAGGTCCGGGCGGGTGCGGCGCAGCACCAGGACACCAATGGCAACCAGGAGGAAGGCGAACAGGGTTCCGATGTTCACCAGCTCGGCGAGTTCGGTGAGCGGCACGAACGTGGAGAGCAGTGCCACGACGACGCCCGTCGCTAGCGTTGTCCGGACTGGTGTGCCGAAGCGCGGGCTGACTGCGGCGAACGCAGGCGGTAGCAACCGGTCGCGGCTCATCGCGAAAAAGACCCGGCTTTGCCCCAACATCAGGATCAGCATCACGGTGGTCAGGCCGAGCAGCGCGCCAACCGAGATCACCGTCGCGAAGCCCGGTTTGTCCACCGACCGAAACGCCTCAGCCAGCGGCGCATTGACCTTGATGTCGGTGTATTTCACCATACCGGCGATCACGAGCGACACGGCGACATACAGCGCAGTGCAGATGCCCAGGGAGCCGAGGATGCCGATGGGTATATCCCGCTGCGGTTTCTTGGTCTCCTCCGCGGCCGTGGCGACGATGTCGAAGCCGATGAAGGCGAAGAACACCAGCGCGGCGGCGGTAAAGATACCCGTGATGCCGAACGAGCCGGGGGAGAAACCGAGGTCTTGCAGCAGCGACGGCGTGCTTTGGGCACCCCCCGCTGCCGGGGAGCCGGACGGTGGAATGAACGGCGAGTAGTTGCTGGCCTTGATGTAGAAGCACCCGGCGACGATGACGAACAGCACGATGCCGACCTTGACCGCGACGATCACCATGTTGACTTGCGAGGAGATCTTGATGCCCAGGCAGATCACCGCGGTGAGGATGAGGACTATTGCGGCCGCGACGACGTTGTGCGAACCGCCATATGCCCAATCCGGAATGGTGATTCCAGCCGTTTTCATCACATCGGCAAAGTATGACGACCAGCCGACGGCCACCGTGCTGGCACCGAGGGCGAGTTCGAGGACGAGGTCCCAGCCGATGATCCACGCGACGAACTCGCCGAGGCTGGCGTAGGAAAAGGTATAGGCCGAGCCGGCCACCGGCACGGTGCTCGCGAACTCCGCGTAGCACAGGCCCGCCAGCGCGCAGGCGATACCGGCGAACACGAACGACAGCGCCACTGCTGGACCCGCTTGGACCCCGGCGGCCTTGCCGGTGAGGACGAAGATACCGGTGCCGATGATCACGCCGATGCCGAACAAGGTGAGCTCGACCGGGCCGAGCCGCTTGCGGAGCTGGTGAGCCGGCTCCTCGGTGTCTGCTATCGACTGCTCGATGCTCTTGGTTCGCCCGAGGTTCACAACCTACCTCCACACCGGGTGGCACACGCGGCGCGCGGTCAGGTCTGCGAAGCGCTCGGGCGCGTGGCGGGTCCTCATTTACGAGCACCTCCCGAAACTGGCCGGCTGCACACGGTATCCGCGCAGGTCCATGTGGCGCCGTGAATTGTACGACGCAAACATCGATTCCGCGGGAACGCGCCGAACGCAAGCATTAAGGCCGGTTCGTGCGCACGCTTCTTTCAGTGCCGGGACACTGCGGGTAGTGGTCACCGGGTCAGCAGTAGCGAGGGTGCCAGCGACTCCGCCAGCGCTAAGCGCACCCGGCCGGGACCAACGGCGAGTTGAGCCCTGGTCGACCGAGCCGGTAGCGCCGAGTGGAGCGCCGCGCGGCACGAGCGCGCGACGTTGTTGCGCCCAGCCGGTCAGCGTGTGCCGTTTAGCTGTCCTTGTACGCGCGCTGGGCGCAGCGCAGGCCCATGGCGGGGTGTCTTCCGCGATGCTGTAGTGCAGATGGCGCGACGCGATCGGAGCCTGGGCGGTGGGAAGGATGCGCGGACTGGATTGGGGACCAGGTTCTCCGGACGGCGTCACGGACCGAGTTTTGATCTCAACTACATAAAGCTCACTCCATAGAGCTGGCGGTCTCGCCGAACGTCGTGGGTTTCCCCCGCATCCACGAGTGCTGAGCAGCCAGCAGGTGGCCGGTGATCCCTCGAGCGTCCGCGTCCGGACCGAGACGCCGACGGGTCACCGGCCACCCACGACCCTCCCCGGGGCTGGCGTGCGAGCCGGCCCATAACCCGTTGCAGGTCCGCGACGCTTTTAGCTGTGTTCTTCTGACGCAGCGTGACCGAACAATAGACCGGTGCAAATGGTGTGCCGGCCTGGCGTGCTGAGTGCGCCGGTTGGTGCGGGTTTGACGGGCATCGGTGGGGGGAATCGAACATAAGCACGGCAGCCGGCTGCTATGTTCGGGGAGCACAGGAGATCATGATGGGTCGCGCGGCCGGCGATGCTGGGCCCATTGGTGTGACGGAGGTCCACACCACCGCCAGCGCGCTGGCAATCCCCGCGATCCGCGCGGTCGCGGTCGACCTAGCCGCGCGCGTCGATTTCGATCTTGACTCGATCGATGACCTGCGAATGGCGGTGGACGATACCTGCGCCAGGCTGGTCCGACTCGCGGCCTCCAACGCGACGCTGAGCTGCAGCTTTGCTGTCCATTTCGAGCGCATCGAGCTGACCGCTGAAGTTGAGGTCGAAGACATGATGGATCCACTACCTAGAGGGTCATTCGGCTGGTGGGTCCTGCAGTGCCTAGCCGACGAGGTCACCGCTCTTGTCCTGCCCGGTGAACCGGGTCATGGTGGCCGGGTATGCATCATCCTGATCAAAAACGCCTTGACCCCGGGGCTCGCATGACTCCCACAGCGTCCCCGGCCGGAACCGGACACGCTGAGTATGCGCACCTGGTTTTCTCATATCAATCAGGCAGTGCCAGCAGACCGAGGGGCACGCGAACTGATCTTCACCAACCGGATTTCGCTGTTGTGCAACGGTCGGGCCGACAAATTGCGCGCAAGGGCCGGTGAAGGAGTGTAATCGGAAAGATGATCGATTTTATTATGGTCATACCGCGGAACTGGAATTTGCTCAGTACAACTGTCCACAGGGATTGCTGCCGCGCTTTCGAACTCTAGCTCTTGGGCAACCTGCTGGGCCGACAGCATCATCATGCGCAACGTCTGCCACCGCGGCTCCGACCGTCCGATATGCAGCGGATCCGTTCCGGCATGCTGACTCACCATGGTGGTGCACAGCTCCGCCAACTGACTTAACCCACCGAACAGGTCACTCAGTGCGACGCCGGCGGCGGCCACGTCGCGTTCCTTGAGCATGGATCCGCACCGGAGCCGGTGCACGGCCTCAGTGATCGCCTCGGTAGCTTCGTCGATCAGCAACACCGGCGCAGCCGCAGCGCTGTCCGTCCAGTACCTCTGGTCACAACCTGCAACAGCCTCGTTGGCGCACATGGTCATTGTCGGGGCCTCTCTAGTTAGCGTGCAGTCGGGTCGTTTCACCCGCCAGCTGCGACCTGCCCCTAGCCGACGCCAGCGTTGGGTCGGCCAGTACCCCGGCCTGCGAAGCGCCAAACATGCGGCTCCCCTGCCGTGCTACCGGCGCAGGAGATGGGTAATCCGGCAGGGCGTCATCGAACATTTTCACCACCGCCTATGGCGCAATTATCTGTTCCTGACGGCGACGTGGGATTAGCCGGCGCCGGGGTAAATGTGCCGGCGTTATTTCCGCCTGCGTCAAATGCCGGGGGCGCAGGCTGGCCGCGGTGGTGCTGTGAACCAGACCGATGATCGCCAACCCAAGCATTAGATTGACCGTCGCGGTGGCCATTGGGGCCGCCAGGTGCTGGGTTAAGGGCACCAGGACCGCGATGGCCGTACCGATGCCACCGAGCCAGCGGAAAAACCATCTCGGACGCGGTGTGGTTACCAGCAGCACGTGCATCGCAGCGGTGGCCAGCAGCGCCACCAGCACTGCCCGAGCCGCGTAGCCGATCATGGTCGCTTGCTGCACCACGCCGCTTGCGCGGTCACCCAGGAGTGGATAGCGCAGGATGCCCTCGACGAGCAGAAATCCCACGATGGTCAGGCCGCCCACGATCACGGCGGTGATCACGCCACCGGTCCACAACGTGCGGGTGTCCACCACACCGGCGAGTTGGTCGCTGTTGGATCGTGCTGACGAGTGCTCTGAGTAGGTCGTCATGGCCCTGGAATGCCCCCATACCGACGCCGCTAAACACACTACGTCACATAGTGGAGACGCTCCGTAACAGGCGGCTACCAGCCCGCCGGCGCGACTGCGACTACTCGACCGGGGCGCCGGCCTGTTCCTCGCCGGCGATCCAGACGGTTTTGGCGTTGACGAACGAGCGGGGCCCGAAGTGGCCGAGTTCGCGGCCGTAGCCGGAATTCTTGACCCCACCGAAGGGCACGGCGGGGGTGGATTCGGTGAACTTGTTGATGTACATCATGCCGGTGGCCACCTCGCTGACGAACCGCTGCTGCTCGTCCGGATCCCGGGTCCACGCGCTGCCGCCGAGACCGAAAGCGGAGTCGTTGGCGATCCGGATGGCCCCATCGATATCGGGAACGTCCCACAGCAAAGCGACCGGCCCGAAGAACTCCTCACGGGCGCCGGGAGAACCGTCCGGGATATCGGTGAGCACGGTTGGCGGGTAGTAGAAGCCCGGCCGGTCCAGCGGTGTGCCACCGGTCAGCAGCCGCGCACCGACCGCGACGGTGTCGCGGACCTGCTGATCGATGATCTTCACCGCGTCGGCCGACGAGAGCGGACCGAGATCGGTGCCGGCATCGGTGGGATCCCCGACCGTTAGTGCCTGCATCTTCTCGACCATCCGGTGGGTGAACTCCTCGGCGATGTCCTCGTGGAGGATGAAGCGCTTGGCGTTGATGCAGGACTGGCCGTTGTTGAGCATCCGGGAGGTGACCGCGTTGTCGACGGCGTCGGCGAGATCCGCCGAGGGCATGACGATGAACGCGTCGCTGCCGCCCAGCTCCAGGACACTGATCTTGACGTTGCGGCCGGCGGCGGCGGCCACCTGGCGGCCCGCGGCCTCGCTGCCGGTCAGGGTCGCCGCGCGGACCCGGTCGTCGTCGATGATGCCTTCGACGGCCGATGCCGGCACGAGCAGTGTCTGGAACACCCCCTCGGCGAACCCGGCGCGGCGCAGCACGTCCTCGATCGCCAGCGCGACTTGCGGCACGTTCGAAGCATGCTTGAGCAGCCCGACGTTGCCGGCCATCAACGCAGCCGCGGCGAACCGGAACACCTGCCAGTACGGGAAGTTCCACGGCATGATCGCCAGCACCGGGCCGAGCGGCTCGTAGCGGGTGAACACCCGGCCACCCTCGACCGGCCACGGCTCGTCGGCGAGCATCGCCTCAGCGTGATCGGCGAAATACCGGCACCCGGCGACGCACTTATGCACTTCAGCCACCGCCGAGGCGAGGGTCTTGCCCATCTCCAAGGTCGCCAACCGGGCCAGCTCGTCGGCTTCATCCTCCAGAATCTGCCCGGCGCGGCGCAGCATCGCGGCGCGCTGCGCGAACGACGTCCCCCGGTACTCGCCGAATGCCTCGGCGGCGCGGGCCAGCTTGCGATCCAGGACCTCGTCGCTGAGGGCGTCGAACGAGCGCACCAGCTCGCCCGTCGCCGGATTGACCGTCGCAATAGCCACGCGAACCTCCGCCACCAAGCCCCAGCGAGCCACCCCGTTTGCCGCCTGCCCCGTGAGGGTACGCACCGGCGCGGGTGACCAGCGAGCGCAACGGGGGCCGCGATTGCTCAACAAGCACCGCGTTCGCCGGTGGGCGTCGCTGCTCCTGCTGCTGGCCGGTCTTGCCGGATGTGGCATCTGGGTCCAGCAGCCGAACACGTTCGGCGTGTCCTGCGCCGGATCGAGCACAGGCACCCCCAAGGCCCCCGACGCCCCCGACGCCACAGCCCTGGCGGTCCCGGCGCGTGTCCTGCACACGGCCACCGCCACGCTCGCCTTGATACCGGTCTGCCTGTCCGGGCAGGGCCCGTATCCCTTCATCCTGGATACCGGCGCCGCACACTCGCTGGTTGACCGGAGCCTGGCCGACCGGCTGCACCTGGTGGTGACCGGCGAAAAGGCGCACGCCACCGGCGTGGCCTGCACGGCGATGGCCGAACAGGTGCAGGTGGCGGACTGGTCGGTGGGTCGGGTCCCGCTGCGCGCGCAGGCGTTGACGTCGCTGTCCATGGTGGGCTCCCCGGGTGGCCCGGGCATCGCCGGCCTGCTCGGTTCGGACGTATGGAGCCGCATCGGGCGGTTCCGGCTCGACTACCGAGCCGGCCGGTTGACGTTGCCCGGGTCCGAGCAAGCTGCCGCGCCGGCGGCTGTTCCGGATCCGGCGACCGGGGCAGTACCGATGAAAGTCGTCCACTCGGGTAAGGAGACGCTGGCTCTGGTGCCGGTCACCTTCGACGGGCACGACCCGATGATGTTCGTGCTGGACACCGGATCGTCGACTTCAGTGGTGGATCGAGCTGTGGCGCAACGGCTCTCGCTGCCCCCGATCGGGCCGGCGCAGCACGTGGCCGGGGTTTCTTGCGGCACCGCCACGCAACCCGTCCACGTCGACTCCTGGCAGGTGGGTACGGTCCCGCTGCCGGCGCAGAACCTGGACGGCATCGCACTGGCCATACCGGGCCTGACCGGCCTGCTGGGCTCCGATGTCCTCTACCGGTTCGGCACCATCACCGTGGACTACGCGGGTGGTCGCCTGATCTTGAACGGTACGGCATCGTGAAGGCGATGTGAAAACGTCGGGTGGCGTTGAGTTTACGACGCCGTAGGCTCGGACCCATGACTACCGCGCTGATCTGGATTTCTGGGGCATCGGGTGGCATCGGGCAGGCGCTGGTCAGGACGGTCCCGTGGGACGGCGCACGGGTGATCGGTATCAATCGGCAGCCTCCGAAGGGCTCGATCGAGCACCTCGAGGCCGACCTCGCCGATCCGTCGACCTGGCCTGCGATCGGCGAATCCTTCCGCCGGGAGATGAAGGGATTCGACGGCGAGACGTTGGTGTTCATCCATGCGGCCGGCACTGTCGAGCCGATGGGCTTCGCCGCCGAAGTGGACAGTGCCGCGCACCAGCGCAACGTGCTGATCAACAGCGCCGCCCCGCTGGTTCTGGGCCAGATGTTCCTCGCTGCTGCCCAATCGGTCGATGCCCGCCGCTATCTCGTCATGCTGACGTCCGGCGCAGCCAAGACGGTCTATCCCGGATGGGCGTCGTACGGGGCCGGCAAGGCCGGGATCGACCAGTGGGTGCGCAACGTCGGCGCCGAGCAGAGCCAGCGCGGCGGCGTGTCGGTGTTGTCGGTCGCCCCCGGGACGGTCGACACCACCATGCAGCAGCAGCTGCGCAACACACCGGAGGAGCACTTCCCGAGCCGGGGGAAGTTCGTTGATGCGCAGGCCCAGGGCAAGCTCACCGATCCCGAGGAGATAGCGGGCAAGATCTGGTCCGTACTCGATCGGGACCTCGACAACGGCAGCGTGCTCGACCTTCGCAAGCTGGACTAAACGTCGTAGAGCGGCTCAGGCCGCTGCACTCTCACCAGCGGATGTTGCATCCAGCGCGGCCAGGTAGCCGTCGCGATAGCCCTGCTGGGTGGGGTGATACGGACCGATAAAGGTGGGCACGCTCGGACCGTTGATCCACGGGTCGGGCGAGCACACGCCATGGCCGGCGAACTCATCCCGAACGTCGACGAAGGCGAACCCGGGTTGGGTAGCCACGGCCTTGTAGATGACGGTGTTGATGACGTCGGCGCCTTCGTCGAGCTTCGTGCGCCGCGTCAGATTCGGTGCCACCGGATCAGAGCAGCCCGGTGTCAGCTCGAACAGCCTGGGATAGCCGAGCACGATCACCTGAGCGCGCGGCGCGGCACCGCGGATCGCCGCGTAAGTGCGGGCCAGCCGACCAGGCAGCTCCGTACGTGCGAACTCCTCGGCGGTGTCCACCGCGGCGACACAGGCGCTGTCACTTGTCCCGATCGTGCAGGTCCGCAGGACATCCGCGAAACCGGCGTCATTACCGCCGACAGTGATCGTCACCAGGTCGGTACCGGGATCAAGCGCGGTGATCTGGTCGCCCCGTACGTCACCGGTGGTAGCTCCGGAGCATGCGACGAACCGGAAACTGGCCGGGTTGTGCTCGGAGGCCCACAGCGGCGGGTAGGACAGCGGGCTGCGGGCACAGTCACCGCTTGCCGGGTCGTAGACGCCCGTTCCGACTCCGGAGGAGTAGGAATCGCCCAATGCAACGTAGTCCACCGTGCTGGCCGCAGCGGCGGCCGGCGCGGCAGCGGTCAGGGCTCCCGCCACGGCCGCCAGCAGTGCGGTCACCCGCTTTGCGTCAGCTACATCCAGTAATGATCCGAGCTTGATCATGGCGCCTTTCCGACCGCCTCGGCGCGAACCGCCTGGCTGAGAGGCGCTTCGCGGGGGCAGGATAAGCTTCACGGCGGTGGCTGTCAGTGACCGCCGTCGGCGAGTCTTCGAATCGCCGGTCAAAGAGAGGTCTCGGCGCCGTGCCCTTCAACCGGCCCTTCAACCGGCTTATCAACCGCCGAGCGTTTCTGCACGCCACCGGCCTCGGCACGGCAGCGGCCGCGCTGGCCGGCTGCGGTGGCGCGCGCTCCACTTCGCCGGCGTTTCCGGGGCTGGCCGGCAAGCTCTCCGGGCCGTTGATCACCCCGGATCAGCCGGACTATGCCCTGGCCCGCCGGTCGTTCAACCCGCTGTTCGACAACAGGGCACCGGCCGCTATCGCGCAGTGCCGGCGGATCGAGGACGTGCAGGCGTGCGTGTCGGCCGCCGCAGCGGCCAGGGCGCCGATCGCGGCTCGCAGCGGTGGGCACAGCTACGCCGGCTACTCGACTCCGGATCACGCCCTGGTTGTCGATGTATCGGGCCTGTCGGCCGTAAAGGTCAACGCCGATGGCACAGCGGAGATCGGGGCCGGCGCCCGGCTGCTCGACGTCTATACCACGCTGGCCGATGCTGGGCGGTGTCTGCCGGCCGGCACCTGCCCGTCGGTGGGCATTGCGGGTCTCACCCTCGGCGGCGGGCTCGGCGTGCTGTCCCGCAGGTACGGGCTGACCTGCGACCGGTTGGTGTCCGCGAGGGTGGTCACGGCGGACGGCATGTCGCGCACGGTGTCCGCGTCGGCGCAGCCTGACCTGTTCTGGGCGTTGCGAGGCGGCGGTGGCGGAAACTTTGGCATCGTCACGTCGTTCACCTTTGACACGGTGGCGGCGCCGCAGCTGACCGCGTTCCAGCTCGACTTCCCGGCGGGCTCGGTGCCCGACGTCCTCGGCAGCTGGCAGCACTGGATGATCAGCATGCCGCGTGAGTTGTCCGCGAACTGCCGCATCAGCGGCGGCAGCCCATCGAGGTGCACGGTCGTCGGTTGCTACATCGGACGGTCAAGCGCGCTGGATGCCCTGCTGAACGAGCTGACTCGCCGGATCGGCAGCCCGCCGGCCGCCCGCACGGTCACCGAGTACGGCTTTCTCGACGCGATGCGTTACTTCGCCGGTTGCACGTCGGGGGCCGAATGCCGGGAAGCGTTCGTGGCCGCGTCGCGGATGCTGACCGCACCGGTGGCCGATCCGGCACAAATCGTGTCGGTGTTCGACGGCCGCACCGTCTTCGTCATCATCGACGGGCTGGGCGGCGCGATCAGCCAAGTCGGGCCGGCCGACACCGCGTTCCCGCACCGAACAGCGCTCGGGGCCATGCAGATCTACCTCAGGACCTCCCCGGCGCAGCGGGCCGCCGCAGTGACATCGGTGGCCGAAATGCGCGACCAGTTGACCGGCGTGCTCGGTGGCGGCGGGTACGTCAATTACATCGATGCCGGCATGCCGAACTGGGCGCAGGCCTACTACGGCGACAATCTCGCTCGGTTACGTGAGGTTGCGCAGCGCTACGACCCCGATCGGCTGTTCACCTTCCCGCAGGCCATCATCAACGCATGACCATGCGGATCTTGACACGCAGTGCTCGCGCCGCTTTCGCAGGCGCCGCTGTTGCGATAGCCGCCTGCGCGGTGCCCAGCCAGCCGGCTCATGCCGCGCTCGATCCACTGGCGGGACGGGGCCCGGTGCAGAAAGTCGGCGGCGGGTTCACGTTCACCGAAGGCCCGGTGTGGATCCCGTCGAAAGGTGTGCTGCTGTTCACCGACGTCGGGGCCGACACCATCCAGGCGCTCCAGCCACCGGCTACGATCACGGTCTTCCGGACGCCGACCGGCAGGGCCAACGGTCTCGGGCTCGACCCGCAGGGCCGGCTGATCGCCAGCGAGGGCGACAACCGGCGGGTGTCGCGCACGCTGGCCGACGGCACCGTCGTGACGGTGGCCGACCGCTGGCAGGGCAAGCGGCTCAACTCGCCCAACGACAACATCACCCGCAGCGACGGCACCATTTACTTCACCGATCCGCCCTACGGTCTGCCTCCCGGGCAGGCCCGCGAGCTGGACTTTCAGGGCCTGTTCCGGGTCGATCCGGCGGGCACGCTGCACCTGGAGTCAAGGGAGTTCAACCGTCCCAACGGGGTGGCGCTGTCGCCGGATGAGAAGACGTTGTACATCGATGACACTGCCGACGCCGTGGTCCGCAAGTTCCCCGTCCAGCCTGATGGTTCGCTGGGACCGCCCACGATCTTCGTCCCCTCCACCGGCGGTGGCGGTGACGGCATCGCGATAGACGACGCCGGCAACGTGTACGTGGCCACCGACGGTGGGGTGAAGGTGTACCGGCCGAACGGTGCGCCCTGGGGCACCATCGCCGTGCCCGAGGTGCCGTCGAACTGCACGTTCGGTGGCGCCGACCGCAAGACCCTCTACATCACGGCCAAGACGTCGCTGTACCGGGTGGCACTCAAGATTCCCGGGCTGCCATAGCGGGCGTAGGCCGGCCGAGTGGGCGCTGATCACCCTGTTCGACCGCGTCATTGCGACAAATAGCACAAGCATGCTGATTTGAAAGCCCGCTTCAGGGGTACTCCCTGCTCGTCACCTCGAGGACGGTAAGGATGATCAGACATGGCTACCGGCGACAAGGCCAAGGGGAAGATGAAAGAGGCGGTCGGAAACCTCACCGGCAGTGATGATCTCCGTAGAGAGGGCCAGGCGCAGCAGCACAAGGGGCACCACGAAGCGCAGGCTGCCGAGGCCCGTGCGCTAGCTGAAAAGCACGAGCGCGAGGCTGACCTCTTCGAGCACGAGGAGCGCAGACGTCAGGGCACCTGACTGTACTTTTCGCCGACGGACCTTGGCGTGACTGCCGGACCGCTATGCACATCATTCTGGTTCCATCGTCTCGTAGGTGACCACGAGCTTCTCGGTAAGGACGCTGGTGTCACCCGCCTTCATGGTGCTAATTTCGAGGGATTTTGGCCAACAGGCGGTGAGCTTATATCTCTTGAGAATCGAACCGTCGTTGTTGTAGACAGTAATACGGCCATTCTTGGCGGCGTCGCCCATTTTCCCGAAACGACTGTCCTTGATCCACTTCTCGAAATTGCCGTCTTCGCCCAGTCTCCGCGTGAAGGTAACCTCGCCTGCCTTGAAACGGCCTGGCAGTTTTTTGATGATATACTTGCCGTCCTTGCTTTGTTTAAGCTCGATGACATCCTGCTCCATTTTTAGCCCAGATATCTCCTGGATCTGCTTAATCTGTGCACCGTCAATCTCTAGGCCAAAGGAGTGGCCGGCAGCCTTATCGAGCTCCGAGCGGGTCATGTTCGCCTTCCTCTTCTGAGTGAGTAGCAAGACTTGCTGCGCCGGGAATGTGCGGCGTTGGCGCTGCGCTGGCCCTACCCAGATACGCCCGGCACTGGGGATTAGGGCAGAAGTCGACAGGTCCAGGATTCGGATAACCACACTTCGGGCAATTTCCCATTGCGCCGCCTTCCTCTGATGCGGCTCCCGCTACTCCGGGTGCTGGGGCTACAGGATATGAGGACGAGCGCGGCTCGCTGGATACATCGCAGTGATCGGCCGATCGGGTGGATTCCGCGACCCTAGGGCGCCTTGGTCCCCGAAACTCTCACGCTTGGCAGGGTTAGGCACATTCGCGGACGAGTGTCGTGAACTAGACGCCAGCGACCTCCCCTGAACCCGGGGCTCAAAATGTCGATGGTGTCGAGTTCACGACAGGACCGGGTCAGTGCGATGGTGGGGTGAGCTCGGAACGCGCGGCAAGAAGTGCGCTGATGGTGGCGCACGCCTTCCCCTCGCACATGAGATCGATTGCCGAGCGGAGCTCAGCAACCGCGCGCGCGGGAATTTCATCCCAGTGGTCTGCCGCGGTGGCGATCCGGTCCACGATCGCAATGATCTCTTCAAGCGGGGCGTCGGCCATGAAGGCGGCCACCAGAGCATCGACATCAAACCGGAGCCTGTGCTGGGTAGTGCCGAATTCGCTCATGCTCGCTGACAGTACTCGGTCCTCACGCCGCGGTGGCAACGACCTTTGCCCTGCTGCACAGAGACCATGATCGCCGTTTGTGTGCGTTAAGCGACACGAGAGGTCGCGCAACGCACACAAACGGCGATCAAGGCACCAGCGGCCAGTGGTCGCACGGTCCCACACCCGCGGAAAGGACAAGTAACCCAGCGCCGCGGCGGACGCCGGCCCCGAGGTTCCGGCTACCGCCGCGGCGCCCGGACTCAGCGGGTGCGGCCCATCCCGAGGGACACCGCTCCAGCACCGAGCAGCACAGCGATGATGCCGATCACCACGTTGCTCACGATCGACGCCGTGCTGGCGACGCCACCGTTGACGACCCACGGTGCGATGATCGTCCACACGCCCAGCAGCGGTGCGACCCAGGTGATGCCGTGGGTTCGGCCGTACGCGGAGGCGAACCCGAAGGCGAGCAGCGCCAGCGCGATACCGACGATCAGGTTGTTCACGGTCAGCGTCGTGATGTGGTTGAAGCCGACCACCCACGGGGAGATCGCCAGATAAAGCCCGGCCATGAAGGTCAACCCATCGACAGCGCGAGCGGTCGGCGTCTCGGCCGCAGCTTCATACCTGGCTCGCAACCCGGCGATGTCGGGGTGTAACTGGTAGCGAGGGTCCTTAACCCTTGGCGCCCCGCCTCTGTATCATGAGACGACAATATCACGTCAGGAGGTACTCGGCATGGTGCGGCGGCTCACACACCTCGCTGACGGGCAGTACGCCAAGCTGCTCAGCTTCCGCACCGGCCTTCGCCGGTTCCTCCGCTGGAGCGAGAAGCAGGCCGCCACGGTGGGGCTCACGTCTGCCCAGCACCAGCTGCTGCTGGCGATTCGAGGGCACCAGGACTCGCGCGGGCCCAGCGTCGGGGAGCTGGCCGACTACCTGTGCACCCGGCACCACAGCGCCGTGCAGCTCATCGATCGCACCGAGCAACTCGGTCTGATCACCCGCAGTCGCGGGGACAGCGAGGACCGCCGCGTGGTGCGCCTCGCGCTGACTAGGGCGGGTCAGGACAAGCTGGCGCTGCTCAGCAGCATTCACCTCGAGGAGCTCCGGCGGCTGGCTTCCCTCGTAGAGACCTTCGTCGAGCCGACGCCGGCACCGCAACAGGCGCCCTGAGCCCGTACTTGCCATTACTCGGCGCGCCGTTGCTCAGCAGCAGCTGCGACCGCATCAACTCGATGGCGCACGCGCCAAGTCGACGGTGCGATAGATCGGGAACAAGCCCGTCATGGCTGCCGCGCGCAGCGCCGATTGCACGGCTGAGTGGTCATGGTGGACCAGGTTGAGGGTCACGGAGAGGGTCGCCGCCCGGGCCAGCGCGCAGTCGAGTACGTGTAACCCGGCGACGCCGAGGAAACTCACCCCTGTCAGGTCGAGGACCAGCGCGGCCGGCGCGTGCTCCAGCTCGCGGTGCAGGGTTGCGCTCAACTTGGGCGCCGTAACCGAATCGATTTCTCCGACCGCGACGATGACGGCTACATCCGCCGCCAGCCGGTCCACCCGAACGTCGAACACGTATCTGCACTCCCCAGCCTGCAACGTCGTCGGCCAGAAAGCGTTTGGTACCCGATGGCGCCGTCACCCAAACATCCGTGCTGCCCGGCGCGAAGCGGCGCGGGGATCAGCGGGTGATTGCGCACTGAAAAGGCGGCATGCCAGGCGAGCAGGCCGATGCCACAACCGACCTACTCGCCAACTGTTGCGTTATTACGAGCCCCGCGGCTCCACACCCTTCGGTTGCACGGCTGACAGGGTGAGGCAGGCAATCCTGGCACCGCCCTTACCTGCCTGGCCTGGCCCCGTGCCGGTCTGCGTTGCGTCACCTACCACGATCGATCCCGGCCCTCGATCGGTGAATACGAAGGGCACCGTGGTGCGTGAGGTCCCCGAGCCGCTTGCGTCAGTGCGCACGTCCAGCCAGACCTCATTGTTCGGATTGGCGTACTGGGGGTCGGTCGATGGTGCCATTCCGGTAGCGGCGGGAGTCACGGCGGGATCAACGCGGTTTTGGTAATGCGGACCCTCCGCATCGGGGAAGCCACCACAGGAGTTGACGTTCGCCTGCACCGCATATCCTCGGTTGGGCAGCAGTCCCGATACGGTGAACTCGGCGTTGGTGGACACGCCCGACGGGGCCAAGACGGCCCGCAAGTGGGCGCCCAGCGGTGCCAGTGTCGGGTTGTAAGTCTCGGCCCTTGTGGTGGTGGCCGAGGCCGTGCCGACGTTCGGGGTTTGGGCCGGCGCTTCGAGCGTCCCGTCGCCATGGAGAGTAGCCGCGGATTGTGCGGCCATGCTGAGCCCTTTGTATGCGCACGCTGTCGGCGCGAGGGCCACGACGGTGGTGACTATGGCGAGTGTGAGCCGTCGACGGCATGAGCACTTTGTATGATTCAGGTCATTCCGACTGTATCCCCTCATCGGGATATAATG
>DASUVX010000174.1:0-2625 GCA_036378735.1 Pseudonocardiaceae bacterium
ACCCCCTCCGGTCCCCCGAATCCCCCGCTTGAGGGGGTGCAATCCGCCGCAACCGGACACCATGACGGTAATCGACCACTGCGACGAGGCGTTAGCGGTTCCGGGTCACCATGCGCTCTTTCGCGCGTGTGTGTGCGCTGCTCATTTCCGCGAAGCCCTACGGTAAGGTATGGAGCCGATGTTCACGCCCAGGTAAATCTGACATCCTCCCGAAGCGCCTGGCGCGTCAATAAGCGGATGGTGCTACCCGCTGGACGACGTCCGATGCTCGGCGAGTCACCGTTGTTCCGGACCACCGTCATTCACGTTTCTCTCGTCGCATTGTCATGTTCGTGCACCCCTTGTTCACCTACTTCTCAGGCGCGAACCACCACAATAATCGGTGCGCTACACATGCACTTCCGCGCAGCGCAACGCCCCGTGCAGATTCCGACGCACCCGGTAGTCCGCTGCGATGTACAAACTCACAATGTTGCCGCCGCATGCGCATTGTTTGCCCGCCTGAAATCTCCCCGCCTCTGTCCCGCAACACAATACGGCCAGGATCTAGCACTCATCGACCCACCAGCTCCCTGGTCAGCGAGGAAGAGGCGAAAACCAACTAATGGAACCTATCATCCAGACACTGACACTAGCGACCATCCTGCTCATCATAGGCCTGACTTGTACCGCCATCGGAATCGCTGGTCTGGTCTGGGCAACTACACGCAACAAACGACAGGTAAAATAAGCAGCCAGCGCGGTAACATCAACAGAAAACACGTTGCAGCCGGCGTGGCGAAACCGCGCACAATCCCAGCACACATAATCCACAGTGTGGGCTTCCCCTCGTACCGTGGAGACATCGCCTAAAGGAGGCGGGGGCGATGCCGGAGTCACGACGGAAGTTTGATCAAGATTTTAAGGAGGGCGCGGTCCGGCTGGTCCGGGAGACCGGGCGCCCGATCGCGCAGATCGCGAAGGATCTGGGGATCAACGCGGGCACGTTGGCCAACTGGGTGGCGCTGGACCGTCAGGGCAAGGAGGGCAACGGGCGGTTGAGCGAGGATGAGCGCGTGGAGCTGGCTCGGCTGCGGAGGGAGAACGCCGAGCTGGCTATGGAGCGTGATGTGCTCAAGCGCTCGGTGGCTCTCTGGGTCAAGGACGCGACTGGTCGGCGGTAGCCATGGCCGGATTCATCGCTGCCCAGAGGGCCGAATACGGGGTGCCGCATGCACTGGCGTGTCGGGCGCTGGGGATGTCTCAGGCGTGGTTTTACAAGTGGCGCCATGGCGACGGCTCGCCCCGGCGAGCCCGTCGGCGGGCTTTGGGTGCGCTGGTCGCGGCACTGTTCGCCCGTCACCGGGGTAGCTATGGCTCGCCAAGGATCACCGCGGATTTGCAGGCGATGGGCTGGCGGGTCAGCCAGAACACCGTTGCTGCCCTGATGGCTGAGCAGCGGCTGCGGGCCAGAGCCCGCCGTGGCCGGCGCAGCACGACCCGCCCAGGGGCGGGGCGCTGGCGCGCGCGGGATTTGGTCGGGCGAGACTTCAGCGCACGACAGATAAATCAGCGCTGGTTTGGTGATGGCACCGAAATCGACACTGCCGAGGGCAAACTGCAACTGGCCAGCGTGCTAGACGTGTGCTCGCGGCGCATCGTGGGATTCGCCTTAAGCGAGCACCACGACGCGGCGCTGGCCTACGGCTCGTTGGCGATGGCCGTCGCGGTGCGCGGCGGGCAGGTGGCCGGGGTGGTGCTGCACACCGACGGCGGCAGTGAGTACACCGCCGGTGTGTTCCGCGCTGCCTGCGCTCGGTTGGGGATCGCCCAGTCCATGGGTCGACCGGGATCGGCGCTGGACAACGCGGTTATCGAATCGTGGCACTCCACCCTGGAATTCGAGCTGCGCTCGTGCGAGCAGTTCGCGACCAAGGCGGCCGCGCGCGTCCGGGTCGCGGCCTGGATCGATGACTACAACCGCACACGCCGGCACTCCTCGATCGGAATGATCTCACCCATCGACTACGAGCTCACCCACCACAACGATCTCGCCACCGAAGATCCCGAGGTGGCCTGACCACGATGCTCACCGGCTGGCACAACGACAACGAAGGCGGCTACGCCGCCGCTGACTCCCCGTGCGCGCCGCGCAGGGTACGGGGGCCGCACCTCCAGCCTCAAGGGTCGCTGACGCGATCGCGACCGCGACGGCCTACGGCCGCCCTTGACCCCGGAGACCTCGACGGCCCCCAACCGGCGCCCAGCGCGGGCAGGCCCAGCGCCTGCCCCACTCACGCGGGCGGCGCACAAGACCGAACAAACTACAAGATCACCATAACTGAGTCTCTACGGTTTCAGGGGATTGCCGAGTGGGCCGGGCCCTGCGGTGGTGCCCGATGAGTGACACACCGATCTAGTACTGCAACGACAGATTGTTTAGTCATGGCCGGCGTGTCTGCCGCGGGTTCGTCCGGTGTGGGTGTAGCTGATCATGTGTGTGGGACGTGGTGGCGGAGTGGTCGGCGGGGTTTGAGGCGTTTGTGGGGCGGTTGGCGGGCCGGTTTACCCGCGTGGAGCCGCGCCGGCAGATGGTGGCTTATCTGCGGGGTTTGCTGGGTGAGGCGGAGCGCAAGAATGGCTGGA
>DASUVX010000175.1:0-21446 GCA_036378735.1 Pseudonocardiaceae bacterium
CGGTGCGGGTTCCCGTTTCGCCGGCTCGTTTCGCGCCCACGGGGTGCTCGTCCCGGTGTGGGACCTAGACCGCGAGCAGCACGCCCGCGAATGGATAACCCCCGCGGAGTCTTTCGCCAAGCGCCTGACCGAGGCTCTGGACTCGCTGACCACCACCCCCCTCACCGCCCCCGAACGCCGCGCCCTGCGCGCCCTGCACAGCCGCCAACTCACCCTCCGCTGACCCACCCCGAACCCCCGAACCCAGAACAACCCCGATATGGAGACATATCGGGGTTATCGAGCCCTCGATAACCCCGATATGTCTCCATATCGGGCTTAAGGGAGCCAGGTGACGTGGGTGCGGAGCAGGGCGTAGCCGACGAAGGCGACCGTATCGATCAGGGCGTGGGCGGTTATCAGGGGGTACAGGCGGTGGGTGCGCTGCCAGATACGGCCGAAGACTAGGCCCATCATCAGGTTGCCTACGCACCCGCCGAAACCCTGGTAGAGGTGGTAGCTACCGCGCAGGGTCGCGCTGGCCAGCACGGCGGCGCCCTCGCCCGATCCGAGCTGGCGTAACCGGGTGATCAGGTATCCCACCACGATGACTTCCTCGGCCAGCGCGTTGGCCACCGCCGCGGCGACCAGCACCGGGACCCGCCACCAGGTCTCGCCCAGCGCAGAGGGCAGCACGGTGAGGTTCAAACCGGCGGCCCGGGCCAGCAGGTACAGCCCCAATCCCGGCCCGCCGATCAACGCCGCAAGCCCGGCGCCCAGCCCGATGTCCCGCGCCGCGGGCCGCCGGTGCAGACCGATGGTGCGCAGGCCGAGGCCACTGCGCCACAGCAGGTAGCCGCCCAGCCCTGCCCACGCCAGCAACTGGACCACCCCGGTGAGCTGGTAGAACAAGTCCAGCAGTGGGACCTTGCGCGCCGGCGCGTTGATCGCCACCGATTGACCGGCCAGCGAACCCGGCGCCAGCAGCGCGTCCACCAGCGCCAGCAGGCTACGTAACCCGGACAGTCCCAGCGTCACCGCCAGTACCAGCGCGACCTCGACGATCAGCGCGCGCCGTTGCTCGGGATCGGTGACGATCGTGGGCTGCGCTGGACGCACGGACGTCAGCCAGCCCCGCAACCCCACGCCGCGCGCGTTCACGCCCTCGACGCTATCCGCCGCGTCGCGGCGCAGCCTTGGGCACCGCAGGATGCTCGGCCAGTCCAGCCCCGCGTATCGTGGGCCCGTGTGGCGCTTCGTGCTGGCCCGGCGATGGTGGGTTGGGCACGTGCTGGTCGTGTTGTGTTGTGGCCTGTTCGTCCGGCTGGGCCGCTGGCAATGGGATCGGGCTCAATCACCCACCGGCGGCTGGCAGAACCTCGGCTACGCCTTGCAGTGGCCGTTGTTCGCGGTTGTGCTCCTGGCAGCGTGGGCCCGGTTCCTGTGGCTAGAGCGGCAGGCTCACGCCCAGTTACCCAGCGATGAGCCTGTCCCGGTGCCGGATTTCACTCCACCGGTTCCCCGGCGTCCCGCCCACCCACCGATCCCGGAGGACGATCCCGACGATGAGCTCGCCACGTACAACGCCTTCCTCGCCCGGCTCGCTGAGCAGGACCGGCAGTAGCACCGACCGGGTCAAGGCACGGTTGCTCGGGTACCGGATCATGGCGTACGCCACCGGCGTGATGCTGCTCGTGCTGACCAGCTCCGTGGTGCTGCATTATGGTTTCAATGATCACCGGCTGTGGTGGAGCGGCCCCGTGCACGGCTTTCTCTACATGGGTTACCTCGTCGCCACGGCAGTGCTGGGCACGTCGGTGCGGTGGCGGCCGGTGCGAATGGTGTTGGTCGCGCTGGCGGGCACGATCCCGTTCATGTCTTTCGTCGCCGAGCGCAGCGTCACCCGTGAGGTACGCGGGGAGCTTTCGGCCTCGGCCAAGTAGCCGGATCGGTAAGGGTCGGTGAAGAAACTGGTGAGCCCTGACCGGCCGCGGAGGGAGCCCAGCTAAGGTGCCTCAGGTGTCGACGGTGCTGGATCTGCATCCCCCCAGTCCTCCAGGTGTGCCCCCCTTGCTGGCGCGCCTGGTCGATGATGCGGCGCTGTTCCCGCCGTCGCGGGAGAGCGTGGTCGATGCCGTCAAGGCTCACCTCGCTGCCCGGCGCGCGCCGCACGCCGGCGTGCTCGGTTTCCTGCTCTGCCCGATCTCCCGGCTCGGCGCGCTGGTCACTGCGTTGCGCAAGGCTCGTCCGGTGCGGCCGGTGGCGTTGTCGCTGGTTGCCGATACCGGCCTGGGCGGCCTGCCCAAGGCCATCTCCACCGCGCTGGACAACCCGAAGCTGCTGGATCTGCGGATGATCGAGGTGCCGGCACCGTCCGACGTGGATTCCACCTGGCTGGTCCAGCTCACCGAGTTCGTACCGGACGACGTGGTCCGGGTGGTGGAACCACGCCGTGGCCGGCCCGAGTGGTTGACGGGCGTGCGCCGGGTCGCAGAGGTCGGCTGCTGGCCCAAGCTGCGGTGCGGCGGCACCTCCGTGGAGTCGTTCCCCAGCGTCGAGGAAGTAGCCGACTTCCTGACCATCGCGACCGGCGCCGGTGCGCCGTTCAAGGCGACTGCCGGGCTACACCATGTGGTCCGCCATCATGACCCGGCCACCGGGCTGACCCACCACGGGCTGCTCAACATGCTCGTCGGCACCGCCCACGCGGTATCCGGGACCAGCGCCCACGAGGCGCTGCAGTGCACCGACGCCGCCGCGTTGGCCGCTGAGGCCGGCTCGTTGTCTGCCGAAACCGCGCGCAGTGTCCGTGAGGTGTTCGCCTGTTTCGGGTCGGTGTCACTGACCGATCCGGTGGCTGAACTCGTCCGGCTGGGCCTGCTGCCCAGCCCCGAGCACCGGCGCGCCTCCCAGGGCTAACCCCGTCCGCGTGTCGCGCTCTGGTGCACTGTATGTCGCGCTCTGGTGCACGGTATGTCGCGCTCTGTGCACGGTATGTCGCGCTCTGTGCACGGTGTGTCGCGCTCTGGTGCACGGTGTGTCGATCGCCTGATCGCCCGCTCGGCCGGCGGTGTTCGACACACCTCGTAGGCTCGCGGCATGACCGTCACCGCGTACCTCGGGCCCGAAGGAACGTTCGCCGAGCAGGCGGCCCGTGGGTTGGTCCCGGCCGGGGAGTTGCGGTCGGCGGTGTCAGTGCACGCGGCGATCGCTGCGCTGCGGGCGCGCCAGGTCGACGCGGCGTGCGTGCCGGTGGAGAACTCGGTGGAGGGATCGGTGCCGGCCACCCTCGATGCGATGGTCGAAGGTGAGCCGGTGCTGGCGGTCGCCGAGGCCGTGCTGCCGGTCCAGTTCAGCGTGCTGATCCGGCCCGGTACCGACGCGGCCGATGTGCGCACCGTGGCGACCCATCCCCATGCCGCGGCGCAGGTCCGATGCTGGCTGGGCACGCACTTGCCGGACGCGACGACGATGTTGACCGACTCCACGTCCGCGGCGGCGGTCGCGGTGCTCGAAAACCGGGCCGACGCGGCGGTCTGCGCCCCGGTCGCGCTGGCCCACTACCCGCTGGCCGAGCTGGCAGCCGGGGTGCACGACAAAGAGGACGCGAAGACCCGTTTCCTGCTCCTGCGCCGCCCCGGCACGCTGCCGCCACCCACCGGCACCGACCGCACCTCACTGGTCGCGGTGGCCGCCGACCGGCCCGGAGCGCTGCTGGAGGTGCTCGCCGAGTTCGCCTTGCGCGGGATCAACCTGACCCGGATCGAGTCCCGGCCGATGAAGGCCAAACTGGGTGAATACCAGTTCTTCCTGGATTGTGAAGGCCACGTGGCCGAGGACGCGGTCGGCGACGCGCTGGCCGAGCTGCATCGGCGGTGCGCCTGGGTACGCTTCCTCGGCTCGTACCCTCGAGTCGGCGCCTCTCGGCCCGGCCCGGATCCGGCGGGGTTCTCCGCCGCCCGGCACTGGCTGCGCGCAGTGCGCGCCGGGCGCAGCGCTTAACCGCCGGTTGGCATGTCTTCAAGTACCGCCGACCCCCGCCGCGGAGGTCTCCAAGAGCTACCAACCACGCCGGCCGCCAGCGCCGATCGAAGCGGCATCATGACCGCTACCCTGCGGCTGGTGCTGGTCCGGCATGGGCAGACCATGGCTAACGCCGAAGGCATCCTGGACACCCGCCCGCCCGGGCAGCCGTTGACAGCGGAGGGCCACCGGCAGGCCGACGAGCTGGCGCAGCGCCTGGCCGGTGAACCGGTGGTCGCCGTCTACGCCAGCCGTGCCTTGCGTACTCAACAGACCGCGCAACCGGTCGCGGCCCGGCACGGCCTGACGGCACAGGTCCTCGCCGGTGTGCACGAGGTGTTCATCGGGGATCTTGAGGGGCGCCAGACGCCGGAGGCCCATCGCATCCTGCACGAGCTGTATCACGCCTGGCACTCCGGTGACCTCGAAGCCGCGCGCCCCGGTGGAGAGTCGGGCAAGCAAGTGCTCGATCGTTACCTCGCCGACGTCGCGGCCATCCGCTCGGCGCATCGGCACGGTACCGCGGTGCTGGTCAGCCACGGTGCCGCAATCCGGCTGGCGGTGGTCGCACTGGCCGCCAACGTCGATGGCGCATTCGCCCGACCGCGCTACCTGGCCAATGGTGCGATGGTGCTGCTGGAGGTCGATGACACCGGCTGGCGGTGCCTACGCTGGGACGACATCAACATGGGTTGACCCGAGACATGAGTTGACCCGAAGATCGGGCGGATCACCGCGCGCATTCCGTCTCCGGGATCTCGTCCGGTAGGTGACGCATGGCGGGTATCGGAGACGCGATCAAAACACCCGCGGCGAGCAGCATCCCGGCTGCGGCGAACCACAGGGTGGGACGCAGACCGATCAACTCTGCGACGACACCGGCCAGCAGGCTCCCCACCGGAGCCGCACCCCAATACAGGAAGTTGATCGTTGCATTCATCCTGCCCAGCAGGTGATGGGGGCATAGCGTCTGTTGGACGCTCACCTGCACGACGATGATCATGATGACGCAGGCGCTCGTCACGAAGCCGGCCACCACGTAGAACGCCAGCCGCCAGCCGGAATCGGTGAGCGGGTAACCCAGGGATGCCAGACCGTTGATCAATGCAGTGATCCACATGAGCCGGCCGGCGCCGACCTTGGTGGCCAGCCGCCGGGCGAGCAGGGCGCCGACCAGGGCCCCCACCAGGCTCAGACTGCCCAGCAGGCCGATCGTGCTGGGGGCAAGGTGCACCACTCGAATGAGGAACACCACCACGATAGCCAGGTGCGCGGTCTGGCACAGCGACATCATCGCGTTGTTGAGACCGATGGCGCGCAGGACCGGATTGCCGAACACCAGCCGCGTACCCTCGCGAATCTCCCCTCGCAGATCCGGCTCGGCATGTTTTTGCGGAGCTGCCTCCGTCCGGCGAATGGTCCGCAGCCAGGTGGCCGACCATAGATAACTGAGGGCATCGACCAATACCGCGACCGGAGCGGTGAACCGCTGGACGAGGTATCCGGCCAGGCTTGGTGCCGTGAGGGTCGAAAGGGAGGTACTAGTGCGCAGTTTGGCGTTTCCCTCGATGAGGTCGTCGCGCTCGACAAGACGTGGCAGGTACGACTGGTGCGCCACGTCGAAGAACACGGTCAGGATGCCGGCGACGAAGACCGCGACGTACAGCTGCCAGATCGTGACCGCACCGAAGACTGCCGCGACTGGTATCGACCCGAGAGCGATCGCCCGGCCGATGTCTGCAACGACGAGGACGGGCCGGCAGCGCATCCGGTCACACCAGGCGCCGACCTGAAGGCCGATCAGCAGGTACGCCACGGTCTGCAGGGTCTTGAGGGTAGACACCTCGAACGTCGACGCGTGCAAGGTGATCACAGCCAGCAACGGCACCGCTAGGTTGCTGATCCCCGTCCCGACCTTGCTGATCGCATCCGCAGCGCACAGGTGGCGGAAGTCGCGGTGCCGCAGCAACCCGCCCATCCTCAAACGACGCTCAGCGATTAGCACCTGATCGATCCTGTAGCGGCCAAGAGTACTTTCTTCAAGGGAAGTTGATTCTAGAAGGGGTGGCGTGCCGGCGCATCCGTTCTCGGCTTACACTTCCGGGCGACCCGACCACCGCTCCGGCCTTCCTCGTCGAGGGCGAACTTCATGAGTAACTGCGTAATGATCGTCGGTCGAACCCGCTCGTGACCAGGAGAGCGCTGCTGGTCTCCACAGCGAACCCGTACCCGGTCGTCACCAACGGCTGCGCGCGGTTGGTCCACGACTACCAGATGTCGATGTTCCCCCAGTACGACATCTACTTTCTCCTCGCCCGCCCGGGCGACTGGGCCCCCCTGCGGCTGTTCCACCATGGTCGGCCCGTCGACGGGGAGCTACACCTCGAGCATCTCCTTGCTTTCGACTTCGCCTTCGTCCTGTTCATCGGCTTCAAGGAAAACGAGTTCACCAGGCAGCTGGCCGGTTGCCCGCCGTCGTTCTGCCTCACCGACACCTACCCGCATCCGGATGTTCCCAGCGGGCTGTTCCGCGGTGTGCTGTCCCATCGCGCCGCCCAGCGGCACCGCGATCTGCTGCTGGTAGGTGGCTCCTACGACGACAGCGTTTTCTATCCCCGCCGCAGAAGCGAACAGCTGGTGCTTGCCGTCGCCCGGATCCATCCTGACAAGAACCAGCTCGAGCTGGTCCGCAGCTACCGGAAGGCCATCTTCGACGAATACGGCCTGCCGCTGCACCTGGTGGGAGGCGTCGACGATCTGGACTACTTCGGCGAGGTGCACAAGTACATCGACGGCCCGGCGGTCGTGTCGACCGTCGATCCAGCCGATCCCCTCGCCATCGGTGGCTGGCGGGCAGCCCCGGAAATCGCGG
The DNA here is from genome assembly GCA_036378735.1 of Pseudonocardiaceae bacterium. Lineage (GTDB taxonomy): Bacteria > Actinomycetota > Actinomycetes > Mycobacteriales > Pseudonocardiaceae. Next base: position 6,875 of record DASUVX010000175.1, read on the forward strand.
AGCTGTCCAACCAGGCCCGCCTGTTCGTATCGGCCTCGCCGAAGGAGAGCTTCGGTATGGCGATGATCGAGGCGATGGCCTGCGGCACCACGTGCGTGGTGAACGGCGACTACCACGGTTTCGCCGCGGCCGACTTACGTCCCCATGTCTACGGCCACATCACCGCGCAGCAGGGCTCGATCGTCGACATCATTGCCCAGGCGCTGCGCGACGACGTCCGGATCAACGGCTCCGACTGGGCGAAGAAATACTCGGTGAGCGGCATGCGTGCAGTCCTGTCGCGGTTCATCGATGAGCGACTGTAGGCCTGATGCGGGTCGGCCTGGTTATCTTCGGCAGCCTGGACACCCTGACCGGTGGGTATTTCTACGACCGCCGGTTGCTCGAGTATCTCCAGTCGCGAGGTGATCAGACCCGGGTGGTGTCCCTGCCCTTGCGGACCTACTCCCGCCACCTCTCCGACAACCTCTCGCTGTCGCTGGCTCGCCGGCTGGCGGGGGACTGCTTCGACATCCTGCTGCAAGACGAGCTCAACCACCCATCGCTGGTCATACTCAATCGTTGGCTCAAGGCACGGGCGGGCTATCCCATCGTGGCGCTCGTTCACCTGCTGCGCTCCAGTGAGCGCAGATCGTCGCCACTGCGCCACGCCTATAGAGCGGTCGAACGCCGGTACCTGGCCACCGTCGATGCCGCGGTGTTCAACTGCGAAACCACCCGCGAGGCAGCCGAGGCCCTGCTCGGGCGCCGCATTCCCGGAATCGTCGCCTACCCCGGCTGTGATCACCTGGGGGTGCAGATCTCGGAAACCGAGATAGCCGCGCGAGCGCGCGTGATGGGCCCGCTGCGCATCCTCAGCATCGCCAATGTGGTCCCCGGCAAGGGGTTGCACGTCCTGGTCGCCGCCCTGGCCAGGCTCCCGCGCGAGAGCTGGCGGTTGACGGTCGCAGGCAGCCTGACCACGGACCGGATCTACGCCAACCGCCTGCGCAACCTGATCGGACGTCTGAGTCTGGACGCCAGCATCGACCTACTGGGCACCGTGCCCAATCAGCGGATCGCCGACCTGCTGGCCAGAAGCCACCTGCTGGCGCTGCCCTCGTCGTACGAGGCACTGGGCATCGCGTATCTCGAGGCGATGCGATTCGGGCTCCCGGTGATCGCCACTTCCGCAGGAGGGGCACACGAGGTCGTCGACGACGGCTGCGAGGGGCTGTTCGTCGCGCCGGGCGATGTCGACACCCTCAGCGGGCACCTCCGGACGCTGGTCGCCGACCGTGAGCTGCTGTTGCGGATGGGGCTGGCAGCCCGGCGGCGCGCCGCCCGGCACCCGACCTGGGACCAGTCCTTCGCGTGCGCTCGCGACCTGCTGTGCTCGCTAGTAGCCTCCCAGCAGCGTCCTAGGCGCTAAGGAGACCTCGCTGTGATCACCCACCAGCAGCTCCCCGCGTACTACGACTGGCTGTCCCGCTACGTCCAGCTGGCGAACTGGCTGGCCTACCGGGACCGCTTCGCGTCGTTCACCATGCACAAAAAGTTGGGGATCGAAGCCGCCGACAGCCGCACGGCGGGCGTCGAGTACGTCAATGACCGATTGCTCACTGTTGCTGGCCTCCGGCCCGGACCCCGGGTGCTCGACGCGGGCTGCGGCTTCGGCGGGACGATCTTCCACTGGCAGCTCCGGATCGGTGGCCGCTATGACGGCATCACGCTGAGCCGGGTCCAGCTGGCCGTGGCGCAGCGCGAGGCACGCCGGCGCGGGATCGCCGACGCCTGCCGGTTCCGGATACAGAGCTACGATGGGCCGCTCGGGACCGGTTTCAACGCGGTCGTCGCTATCGAGTCGCTCATCCATTCCCCCGATCTCCACCGCACGCTGCCCAACCTGGCCAGTGCGCTCGCGCCCGGCGGCGTGCTCCTCGTGCTCGACGACATGGCGGCGTGCGACCTCGACCGCCACCGGCCCGCCGAGGCCGACCTGCTGCGCAGGCACTGGGGCTGCGCCCGCTACTGGACCTACCACGATTACCGGGACGGACTCCACCGCGCTGGGTTATCGCTGGTGCACGACGAAGACCTCAGCGCTCTGATGCGCCCGCGCCGCCCGGAAATCCTCGACCGTCTCGAGGTGAGGTATTCGTGCCTGCACCGCAGGATTCCCCTACCTGCGGTGCGCACGGTCGTGTCCGCCTATCTCGGGGGGATCGCGCTGGAGCGGCTACACGGCTCGGGAGACGTGCACTACCGGCTGCTGGTCGCCCGCAAGGTGGATCGGTGATGGATAGACCGGATTCGCCCAGCCGGTACGACTCCTGCCCCGAGATATGCGGCCGCCTGGAACATCCCGGCCTGGCCACCGACATGCCGATCTGGATCGATCACACCCAGGAGGCGACGACGGTCGACCAGGCGGGTATCGAGCACGCGCTCGATGGGATGGATCTGCGGGACCGGTGCATCCTCCATGTCGGCGTCGGCAACTCCCGCTTTGCCCAGCGGTTCGCCGGCCGGGTCCGCCTCGTGGACGGCCTCACGGTCAGCCACCGGGAAAAGGAACTCGCCGACTCCCTGCGGATCCCCAACTACACGGTTTATTTTTTGAGCAAGTACAGCCGTGAATTCCTCATCACCATCGAAAATCGGTACGATTTCATCGTCGACAACAACCTGGCCAGCTTCGCGTGCTGCAAATACCATTTCTTCCGGATGTTCGACAACTACCTGTGGTGCCTTCGGCCGGGCGGCCGGATCCTGACCGATCAGCGCGGCATGGACTGGACCGTCGACAACGATCCCCGCTGGCAGCTGACCTTCTCCGACCTCGTCGCGCTGGAGCGACGATTTCCCGTGACCGTGGCGAAGGTCACCGACACCGTCTATGAGATCGGTGCCATCCCGTGACCCACAACCCCGCGCTAGCCGAGCTCGGTTTCTCGGCGGACGATCGCGTCGTCATCGTCCACGCCGACGACGTCGGCATGTGCCAGGCGACCATCGAGGCCTTCTTCGAGCTCACGGCGGGCGGGGTGGTCTCTGCCGGGTCGGTGATGGTGCCCTGCTCCTGGTTCCCCGCGGTGGCAGCCGGCTGCCGCGACCACGCCGGGCTTGACGTCGGCGTGCACCTGACGCTGACCAGTGAATGGGACGGCTACCGCTGGGGGCCCGTCTCCACCCGGGATCCGGCATCCGGGCTGCTGGACGAGGACGGCTACTTCTACCGCAACCAGGACCAGTGGCGCAGCGTTGACCCGGCCGCCGTCCGCCACGAGGCACAGGCCCAGGTCGACCGTGCGCTGGCGGCGGGGCTGGATCTGACGCACATCGACCACCACATGTTCGCCATGCTGCGCCCCTCGCTAGCGGATCAGTACGTCGATATCGGCTTCGCCCGGCAGCTCCCGGTCCTGATGACCCGCCAGCCGCAGTGGGTGGCGGCACTGTCCGGACAGACCATCGCCGGATGGGAGCAGCAGGGACTGCCGGTCTTCGACCACCTCAGGGAGATGCCGCTCGATGAGCCGCCGACGAACCGGCTTGAGCTGACCAGAACACTGTTCGACGAGCTGCCGACCGGACTGACCTACCTGATCACCCACCCTGCCAGGGACACACCGGAACTGCGGGCCATCACCCCCGACTGGCAGGCGCGCGTGGCGGACTTCGAAACCTTCCGCGACCGCAGGCTCGCCCATCACCTGCGCAGGAATGGTATTCAGGTCATCGGCTGGCGACCGTTGCGCGAGCTGATGCGCACAAGACGCAACCGGCGCCTGAGGGGAGACCAGACGTGACATCAATGCAGCCGCGGTACAGCGTCACCGTGCGCCGGGAGCTCATCGCGCAGCATTTCCTGGTCGGCGGCGACTGGGGCCGGGAAAACACGCTCAACTCTCACCATTACCGGATCGAGGCACGGTACGAGGGCACGAGCTTGGATCGGCACGGCTTCCTGCTCGACATCGACGACATCAACCGCAAGCTGGACGGCCTGGTCCAGCGTTACCGGGACCGCACCCTCAACGAGCTGCCCGAATTCGACGGCCTGAACCCCAGTGTGGAGAACTTCTCCCGGATCCTGAGCGATCAGCTGCTGGTGGCCGCGCCCAACGTGGACGCTCTCGAAGTGACGATCTGGGAGGACGCCGACGCCAGCGCCGCCTACCGGCGGCCGCTCGGCGGTGATTCCGTGCACGACATCGGAAGGCCGGGCACAGACCTCGCGTCATGAGCACCATTTGCGTTGCTTGCGGGGCCGAGAATCGGGAAGGTCGCAGGTTTTGCGGCCAGTGCGGTGCCTCACTCACGGCTCCCCGGTGTCCCACCTGCGGAGCGGTCGACGAGCCAGGTGCCCGGTTTTGCGGAGAGTGCGGGTCGTCGCTGGCCCCGGGAATGGTTTCGATGGCTTCGAGCGCTGCTGCCCTCACGCCACAACCCGCGTCCGTCGAGCCCGAGGCTGAGCGAAAGCAACTCACGGTTCTTTTCGTCGACGTACAGGGGTCAATGGACCTTCAGGAGAATCTTGACCCGGAGGACTGGGCACGGGTCATGGGTCGTCTGGTCCAGATCCTGGCCGAGGGGGTGCGCCGGTTCGGGGGCACGGTCGACAAGTTCACCGGTGACGGCATCATGGCTCTCTTCGGCGCCCCGATCGCCCAGGAGGACCATGCCCGCCGGGCCTGCCATGCCGCCTGGCACCTGACCGGCGCGGTGGCCGCCTACGCCGAGCAGCTGCGCTCACAGAACGTCGACCTCCACGTCCGGCTGGGCCTCAACTCCGGGGAGGTGGTCGTCGGTCGTGTGGGCGACGACCTTCGGCTCGACCCGACCGCGCTTGGTCACACGGTGGGGTTGGCCCAGCGGATGGAAGCACTGGCCGAGTCGGGTCGGGTCTACCTCAGCGAGCACACGGCCCGCCTGGTGCAGGGCTGGTTCCGCCTGGCCGACCTGGGCCCCATAGCTGTGAAGGGCGCCCGGGAAGCGCTGCGGATCTTCATGCTGGAGGGGCCGGTGTCGCCATCGACGGTGGTCCGTAACGACCGGGGTCTGGGCGCCTCACCTCTGGTTGGGAGAGACAAGGAGCTAGCCGCCCTGGAGGACGCATTGGCCACAGCCGTCAAGGGCGAAGCCCAGGCAGTGGGCATCGTCGGTGAGGCCGGGGCAGGCAAAAGCCGCCTCTGCGAGGAGTTCGCCCGCTCGGCCACCGCTCGGGGCATCCGTGTGCGGCACACGGCCGGCTTGTCCCACGGCCGGGATATCCCACTCCTGCCCATTCTCGGCCTGTTGCGCGACTACTTCTCCATCACCGAGGCGGACAACGCAGAGCAGGCCCGGGAAAAGATCACCCGGTGCCTGGTCGATCTCGATCCCGCCCTGGAGGATGCCCTGCCCCTCGTCTATGACTTCCTGGAGGTTGCCCACCCGCAACGCCCACTTCCCAAGCTGACGCCCGAAGTGCGCATGCGGCGAATCTTCGAGGCGCTGCGCCAGGTGACACAGCGCCGCAGCGGGCGGGAGGTGCTCGTCTTGGTGGCCGAGGATCTGCACTGGTTCGATTCCCAGAGCAAGGCCTTCTTCAAGCGGCTCATCGAGTCCTTAGCCGGGTCGAAGACGTTGGTAGTGGCCAATTTCCGTCCCGAGTTCTCCGCCCCTTGGATGCGCCACCCCTACTACCGCCAGCTACCGCTTACCCCTCTGCCGGACCAAGCTGTCGGCGAGCTGCTGGGTGCCCTCCTGGGAGTCGACCTGTCGCTTGCCCCGCTGCTTTCCTTCGTGCTGGAACGCACGGCCGGCAACCCATTCTTCGTCGAGGAAGTGGTACGGGCCCTGGTCGAGGACGGCACCCTGTCTGGCATTCCTGGGAGCTACCGTCTGACCCGCCCCCTCCATGAGGTAAAGGTCCCCGCCAGCGTCCAGGCCGTGCTGGCCGCCCGCATCGACCGCCTCCCCGCCGAGCACAAGCGCGTGCTCCTGACCGCCGCTGTGATCGGGCGAACCTTCTCCCACACCGTGCTGGCCACCGTCACGCACCTAGACGATCAAACTCTGGAGGACACGCTGCGGGCTTTGTGCGCCGCGGAGCTGCTGCAGCAGGGTAAGCGTGACCCGGTCGCTGAATACCGCTTCTGGCATCCCCTCACCCAGGAGGTCGCCTACCGCAGCCTGCTGGGTGAGCGCCGCACCCGCCTCCACAGCACCGTGGCCCGAGCCATCGTCGACGAGGAACCGGACCGGCTCGGCGAGCGTGCCGCGCTCGTCGCTACCCATTTCACGCATCCCGGCGACAATCTCCAAGCGGCTAGATGGAACGCTCGGGCGGCGACATGGGCGCTGCGCAGTGACGTCAACGAGTCGATGCGCCGCTGGCGGGCGGTGCTCGACCATCTTGTGCGGACACCGGAGACCGACGAGACGCTCCGTCTCGGGATCACGGCCCGCTCGCTCCTCGCGCAGTGGGGACTGAGGACAGCGATGGCGCCGGCGGAGGGCGATGCCCTTGTCGCCGAGGCGCTCGACAGAACAAACCGGCTCGGTGACCCCGTTCTGCGGTGCCTCATCCTGGCCGTCAGCGGATCGCGAAAGTTCATACGTGGTGATCTGGGCGAGGGCGTCACCATCATGGTCGACAACGCCCGCCTCGCCGACCAACTCCGGGAGCCGGGCCTGATGGCCGGCGTGTGGAGCTGCGCCTGGACGGAGGAGCTCACCGCGGGTCTGCGGCTCGCCGACCGGGCCATCGAGCACTGTCACGGCGACGCCGACGCCGGCGTAGAACGTGTTGGTTACAGCGCGCTGGGCGCCGGCCTCCTGGCCCGGGCGGAGCTGCTGGCGCGCATGGGAAGGCTTGGCGATGCGCGGGAGTCAGTGGACCAAGCTTTGGCGTTGGCCCGGGAACGAGCGGAGTCCGAGTTGATCCTGCGAGCTCTGGGCCTCTACTCGCGGCTGGCGTTTTACATCGGGGAGGACGACGGAGTATCTCTTGCCCGGGCGAATCAGGCGGTCACCATGGCCGAGGAATCCGGGAATCTGATCTTCCACCTGGCGGGCCTTGGCTTCGTGGCCATCGCCGAGCTGGTACGGGGGCGGTGGAGCGCGGTCCACGATGTCGTGCACCGCGCGCTCGAGGAGGGTCACCGCCGCGGGCTGCGTTTTCAGCACGCTGACCTTCTCACCCATCTCGCTCTGGCTGAACTCGGGCGATCAAATCCCATGGCTGCGCTCCGAGCCGCCGATGACGCGGTGGCAGTGGCCCGCACCCAGCGAGCCAGGGTCTTCGAATGCGCCGCTCGTCTGGCCCGGGCACGCGCCGTTCGCGTTGGGCGGTTGCCTGGCGGCAGGGATCGCGCCGAGGAGGACCTCCAGGTCGCCCAGACCCTGGTCGACGCCACAGGTGCCACAACGTACGCGCCGTTCATCCGCGAGGAACGTGCGCGGCTCGGGGGTGAGGAGTCCGAACTCCGCGATGCCGTCCGGCTCTTCAAAACCATCGGCGCGACCGGACACGCCCAACGCCTCCACGCCGAAAGCCACTGAACTCAGTTTCGGCATATGGGTGGCCATGCCACTAAGTTGGTAGCTCGCTAACCACGTGATCACTGTTTGTGTGCCGTGAGCGACACGATATGTAGCCCCAGGCACACAAACAGTGATCAAGACGAGCGACCGCGGCGCGGTCGGCGTGGACGTTTCGGGAGACCTCAGCCGCCGGGGCGTATGGCGGCGACAGCGATGCCGCCTCTGAGGTATCCGATCCCGGCTCGCTCGCCACACCAGTCCAGTACTCGCAGTACCGGTCCCCAGCCGCCCGGCAGGTCGCCCTGGGGCACGAAACGCCAATACCGTCGCGCCACGATCTGAAGCCCGGCGCCGCTCAGGAGCCCTTCCAGTTCGCCGGCAGTGAGGAAACGATCGGTGGACAGGTGCCGGACGTTGAGGCCCAACGCCGGCGCTAGATGCCGGTACCAGCAATAGCCGCCATTGGGGGTGAGGACGACGAACATCCCTCCGGGTTTTAGCACGCGGTGCACCCGGCGAACGACCCGATTCTTGTCCAGCATGTGCTCGAGTGCCCCGACACACAGCACGACGTTGATCGAGCAGTCTTGGATGGTCGCCAGTTCCTCGGCGGGATCGACGCGTACCGAGATGCGATCTCTGTACGGCGAAGCCTCGGCGCGGCGGCGGGCGACATTCACCATCTCGGGAGATAGATCGGTACCGATGGCGTGAGCGAACTGCCCAGCCAGCGCCAGCAGGTGGATGGCCGTCCCGCAGCCGATCTCCAGGAGAGTCCCGCACTGCGTTCCGGCAAGCAATCCGCGGATGATTCCCAGACGGTAGGAAAGCAGTTTCTCGGCGTGGCCGTGAGCCTCGTGGTAACGCGCGGCGAGGCCGTCGAAATGTCGAACCACGTCTTCGCGAGTTCGAACGTTGCGTGTGGTGAGCCGCGTCCTGCCCGAGAGCTTCACCGGTCGGCGGAGACTTGGAGGGCAATGCGCTGCAGCAGGGCCGAAGTCGAGTGATCCTTGGGATCGCCGCAGATGGCGATCTCGATGCCCAGTTCTCGGTCGATGCATGCCTCGGGCACGCTCGCGGCGGTGTAGTCGGATCCCTTGGCGTGCACGTCAGGCCGCAACACTCGCAGCGTCGTCTCGAGATCGGCCTCGTCGAATGACGTCACCGCGTCGACGCAGCGCAGCGCCCCGACGATCTCGGCTCGCTCGGCCAGGGGCATCAGTGGCCGGCCGGGGCCCTTGATGGCCCGCACCGAGGAGTCTGAATTCAGCGCCACGGTGAGAAAATTGCCACGCGACCGGGCGTCTTCGAGATACCGAACATGGCCTGCGTGCAAGATGTCGAAGCAGCCGTTGGCCAGCACGATGCGCCCGATTTCACCGCCGGCCCGCAGCGAGGCCAAACGTTGCGCCAGCTCATCGCGTGCGGTGAGCCTGCTGCTTCGCACCGGGCCAGGTTACCGGCGCCACAGTGCCGGCGAGCGCTTTGTCCAGCGCGCCGATGGTGCACACCGCTGCTCCGTGCTCAAGCACGACGACACCCGACGCGGCATTGGCGATATGCATCGCCTCGACAGCCGGATACCCGGCGGCAAGCGCGAGGGTGAACACCGCGGCGGCGGTATCGCCGGCCCCGCACACGTCGGTGATCGCGCTCGTTCCCCAGGCTTCGACGACGACACCGTCCGCCGGCAGCCCCGCACCGAACAGGGCCATACCGAGATTGCCCCGGGTCACCAGAAGGAACCGGCAGCCGGAATGGTCCAGCAGCGCTTTCGCCGCGTTCGCCAGCTCGCACCGATCGCCAAGACGTTCAGGTGGGGTGTTCGTGACGCGTGCCAGCTCGTCGACGTTGGGTGTCAGCGCGGTAAGGCCGCCGAAATCGTTCACCTCGCGCCGGGGATCGAACACCACGACCTTGCCGGCGCGGGCAAGCTCGCCGGCCGAGACACCGATCTCGGCATCGCAAAGACCGTACTCGTAATCTGAGACGATCACCGCGTCAATCGCAGTGCCTATCGCGGCGAGCTCGCGGGCGACAGCCGCACGGACTGGTGGTTCGATCGTTCGGTCCGGCTCTCGATCGATGCGCAATACCTGCTGGAGGTTGCGACGCGGCTCGGCGGCGAGCACCCGGGTCTTGGTCGGCGTCTGGTAGCCGTCGAGCGTGTGGACGCCGCTTGTGTCGACCGACTCCTGGTCCAGAAGTCGCAGCAGCTCGTCTCCCTGCTCGTCCCGTCCCACGATCCCGAGGACCCGGACACCACTGCCCAGAGCGCGCAGGTTGCGAGCCACGTTGGCGGCGCCGCCGGCACCGATCCGCTCACCGGCATGGCGTAACACAATGACCGGAGCTTCCCGAGACAAGCGCCGGGGCTGCGCGTAGATATAGTGATCGGCGATGAGGTCGCCGACCACGGCGACATGGAGGTTCGAGAAGTCAGCAAGACGAAATGTCCCATCGGGCACCAGCCAAAGCCTACGCTGTTGATAGCGACATTGTGCTCGTGAAGCAGCAAGGGGCGATGCGGACGGGCACCAATCTCGTCAAGTTCGCCCTCGAAGAGAATTTCACCAACGTCCGGGTCCTGGTGAACATCGGACGATGGAAACACGCCCCCGCCGATACACCCTTTACCTGGCATGGTGAGAATTGGGAAACGCCGGGCCAGCACCTTGACGTCTCTATGCGAATTTCTGCCACCGAGCTGAGAACAGTCCGGGCCGCCGTGGATGCCGGCACGATGAGGTACGCGATCAGCGTAAGGAACGTGTATTCGTGGCTCGTCAGTTACCTGCGCTTCGAGCACTGGTACGACGATCCACCGCTTGCCGAGCTCTCCGACCTCGACGACGAGGAAATCATCGCGGCGGTACGGCAGTGGAACCTGCTGTACCGCAGCTACCTCGAGCTGCTGTCGGACGAGCGCGCTTCGATGCTCTTCCGGCTCGAGGATCTCCACACCGCGTTCGGCGCGACCCTGGACCGTAGCCGGCTGTTGTGGGGGCTGCGGCGGCGTCACGGAAGCTACGTCGACCCGCAACGGTACTTGCGCGCCGGGATCGACGGGCAAAGCCGCTCCCAATTGCTGGAGCCTTCCCCGTTTGACAAGAACAGCCACCACCCCGACGCGCGTCTTGGCGAACTAGACGGATCAGTGCTGGATCTGGTTCGCACCGCCGTTGATACCGATGTCGTGCAAGCGTACGGATACCAGGTGGTGTGACATGACGGTGCGCGTTCTCATCGCACGTCCCGATCATCTCGGGGATGTACTTTTGACGCTGCCGGCGGCGACGGCATTCCGCGCGGCCTTTCCCGGAACCCATCTGGCACTCCTGCTTTCCCCGTCAACGGCGGACGTCGCTCGCCGTTGCCCTGATGTCGACGAAACCTTGGTGCTGCCCTTTCCGCCGCTGGGCGCGCTGCCTGCGGTCACTGACTGGGATGAGGTGGCTCGCGCCAATGCGAACGCGCTGCGGGATCGCTTCGATGTCGCCGTGCTATGCCGCCCGGACGACCCGTGGTCCGGGACCTTGACGAAGCTGGCGGAAATCCCCATCCGGATCGGCTATGCGGTGCCCGGGATGGCGCGTTTCCTGACTCATGCCGTCGAGCTCCACGAGGAGAACCACGTCGTCATCCAGACGCTGCGGCTCATAGAGGAAGCCGCCCGCTGCCTTGGCCTGACCGCAGCCGGGCGCAACGGTGTGCGTGCCGCTGTTCTCAGCAGAGCATCGGTACCCTTCGTACCTTCTGAGGAAGAAGAGACTCTCGTCCGGAGCGTCCTGTCGGAAATGCCCTCCGCTGGGCCGGAACCAATCGTGTTCCAACCGGGGTCCGGATGGCCGCTGAAGAACTGGGACCCGGCCCGGTGGGGACGGCTGGGAATCGAAATGCGGCGCCGGTACGGGATAACACCCCTGGTGCCGGGCGGGCCCGGAGAGGACGCGCTGGTGCAAGCGATCGTGGACTCCAGCGATGCCTCGTGCCTCGGCTTGGCGGGGCGGCTTACAGTCGGGGCGTTGGCTGCGCTGTACCGGCGGTCATTGCTGGTCGTCGGTATCGATAGCGGTCCACTCCATCTGGCCGCGATGGTCGGCACCCCAGTCGTCGGGCTCTACGGACCGCTGCCTGTCCGGCAATGGGCCCCGTGGTCCGCGCCGGAGCGGTACCGGCTCGCCCGGGTATCCCTTCCCTGCAGCCCCTGCGACTGCATCTTCGACCCACCCTGCGGGATACCGCTGAACCCGCCGTGTATGGCCGGCATCACCGTGGACGCGGTGCTGGCCGCCTGTTCGGAGCTGCTGCCATGAGCGCAGCGAAATCCGAGCACATGCAGCCGAGCTTTTTCATCATCGGCGCCAACAAGTGCGGCACGTCGTCTCTGTACCGGTACCTCCTCGCCAATCCGGGGGTGCTGCCGTGCGCCAAGAAGGAGCCGGACTTCTTCGGGCAGCATTCCCCTGATTACATCGCTGCCCACATCGACGAGTATTTCGCGCTGTTCCCGACGTGCGACTACCGCGGGCCGCTTACGTTCCAGTGGGAGGCCTCGGACGAGGCCGTCACCTCGAGCGCGACGACCATCGTCGTCGATCGGCGGCCGGATAAGCACTACATCACCGGGGAGGCGAGTGCCAATACCTTTCACGACGTCGCACCGTCACTGCTGTACCGGTACCTGCCCGACGTCAAGCTCATCGTATTACTGCGCAATCCGGTAGAACGCGCCTATTCACACCATCGCATGTACCGGCGTTTCGCAGACGCCGGGCATGACGTGGGCGTCGAGGTCGGCGATTTCGAGGCCGACATCCGAGCCGAAATGGCGGCCCATGGGCGGGGCGAGCGGACCGTGTACATCGGCCCGGGTATGTATGTCGACCTGTTGCGCGGATGGGTCGAGACCTATGGCGCGGACAACGTGAAGGTATTCGTTACCGAGGATCTCGGTCGGCTCCGAACCGCCCAGCAGATCATGGCGGAGCTCGGGGATTATTTACGGCTGCCCACCCATGACTACGCCGATATCCTGGCGCGGCGTTTCAACCGCGCAAGCCCGGCGAGCATCGCCTCGACGGTCCGTTCGTCACTGGCGGATTTCTACCGTCCTCATAACGCTCGGCTGCAGGAGTACCTGGGGCGCGAGCTGGACTGGGACTGAGAACTGTCAGGCGACGAACTATCAGGCGACGTCCCAGGCCGTGATGACGTCGTCCGGGGTGACATGCATGCACCTGTTGCGCAGCGAGATGCCCTGGGTCATCCGGGCAACCCCGAGGTCGCCCACCGCCTCGATCCCGGTACCGATGATCTTCGCAGCGGTGCCGACGACGATGCGGTCGACCAGCCGGGCACCGAGCAGTGACGTGATCAGTCGTGCGCCACCCTCGACCAGCAGGGTCCGCACGCCGAGCTCCCGCAGCACCCGCAGCGCCGCGGGCAGGTCGACTCCGGCCGGGCCCGCCGGGACCACCCGGATCCCGGCGCCCAGCGCCCGGAGCTGATCCCGAGCGCTCTGGGCGGCCCGGTCGGTGGTGAGCACCACGGTGACCGGATCCCCGTGCAGCACCCGTGCTGTGGACGGCATCCGCAGTGTGGAGTCGACGACGACCCGCAGCGGTGACGTGCCCGGCACGAGCGCAACGATCAGCCGCGGATCATCCCGCAGCACAGTGCCCACGCCAACCATCACCGCATCGCAGGCCGCCCTCAAGGCGTGGGAGACGCAGCGCTCTTCCCGGCCACGCAGCGACATCGAGTCACCAACGGCGGTCGCAATGCGCCCGTCGAGGGTTTGGGCGTAGCTCAACACCACGTACGGTCGGTCGGTTGGCGGGTCTACTCGGCCGAGCAGGCCGGTAACGTCCGGGGGCGCCGCGGGCGCGACGTCGGGCACCTGCCCGGTGGGCTCGACGTGGCCTAGCCGCCGTTGCTTGGTGCGCAGGTAGTCGAGGTTGCGGTAGTGCGCCGCGGTCTGCAGCGGCTCCATCCGCTCGACCGTGACGCCCGCCGCGCGCAGGCCGCGCACCTTGGCGGGATTATTGGTGAGCAGCCGCACCGAGTCGACGCGGACGGCGTGCAGCACCGCGGCGGCATCGTCGTAGCTGCGGGCGTCGATCGGGAGCCCGAGCCGGCGGTTGGCGTCCAAGGTGTCGGCACCGTGGTCCTGCTCGACATATGCCCGCAGCTTGTTGACCAGCCCCACGCCGCGGCCCTCATGCCCGGTGGCGTACACCAGCAGCCCGCGTCCCTCGGTCGCGATCCTGCGCAGCGCGAGGCGAAGCTGGACACCGCAATCGCATCGCAGCGAACCGAGGGCATCGCCGGTCAGGCACTCGGAGTGCAACCGGGTCAGGACGCTACCCCGACCCGTGACCTCGCCCTTGATCAGTGCGAGATAGACGAGCCCGGAGGAGACCTCGAAAGCCCTGGCCTGGAACTCACCGAATTGGGTAGGCAGGGCTACCCTGGCCAACTCAACGCATACCATCCATCCAGCTCCGGTCGACGAAACGTCGCGGATCTCTCTAACGTGAGAATATCATGTTATTAGAGCGAATCCGGCGTCGAGGCATCGCGATGCCGTGGCCGTTGCGCGCGGCCGGGCGGCGGATGATGCGCGCGCTGGTCCGCAGGCTGCCCCGCCCGGTGGCCGACCGGCTGCGAACTTCACCGCCGGCACCCGCGACCATCCTGCCGGGTCGTCTGCGCCGCGTGCTGCTGACCGCGCTGCGCCATGGCGGGATACCCGCGACGGTCCAGACGTTCCAGCTCGCAGACAATCCGGCATGCTCGTTCGCCAGCGCGGATTCGTTGGTCCTGGCCCAGCTGTACTGGTTCGGCGAGCAGGGCTGGGAGCCCGAGCTGCTGCCTTGGTGGCGGTACCTGTGCCGCCACTCCTCGACGGTCCTGGAGCTGGGAACCAACGTCGGGTACTGGATCGTGCAGGGAATGCGGGCCGCGCCCGGCGTCCGGTACACGGCGGTTGAGCCACACCCGACCTCGTTAGCGCTGTGCCGTGCCAACCTTGGCCTCAACGGGATCACCTCGGTCA
>DASUVX010000176.1:0-10557 GCA_036378735.1 Pseudonocardiaceae bacterium
CGGTGCGCTGTCGCGGACCCTGGCCTCGGCCCAGGTCTCGCCCGCGGAGCTCAGCGCGGTATTGCTGGTCGGCGGGTCCTCCCGGATCCCGCTGGTGGCCCGGATGGTCTCCGCCGAGCTGGGACGCCCCACGGTAGTCGATACCCACCCGAAACACGCCGTGGCTCTCGGCGCCGCCACGCTAGCCGCCAAAGCTCCCATGCCGGCAGCGGGCACCGTCTTCAGCGACCGGGTTACCCAGACCGCGCCCGCCGCGCCCACACCGGTCGACAGCACCCAGCCCGAGGTGATCGTCCCGCCTCGCCCACCAGCTTCCGAGACGGTCCCCAAGCCTCCTAAGCCACCGCCACCCCCACCGAGCCCACCGTTGCCGCCCGCGCGTCGCCAACGTCGACCCTGGCTGGTGATCGGCACCGCCGCCGCTCTTGCCGCCGCGACGGGCGCCGCGGCGTTCGTGTTGCTGAAGCCGACGCCCCAGGGCGCCCGGCTCGCGCTGTCAACCTGCCAGGTCAGGATCGGCGAGATCTACACAGCCACCGCCTCCGGATTCTCTCCCGGAGAGAAGGTGCGTTTCTCCTGGACCGGCCCTACCAACGGAGTGATGGGTGCCTTCCCCGCCGACCAGGCCGGCACCAGGGTCCACGGGGGAATCCTGGAGAGGGACCCTGCGGGCACCTATGCCATCTTCGCCACCGGCATGACGTCGGGACGCACGAGCACGGCGGGCCTGGTCGTGACCGACACCAGCACCGCCCGGCTGGCGCTGTCGAGCTGCCAGGTCGCCATGGGCGACACCTACAGCGTCACCGCCTCGGGCTTCTCGCCCGGAGAGGATGTCCGGTTCTCCAGGACCGGCGCCAGCAACGGAGTGCTGGGCACCTTCCGCGCCGACCCGGCGGGCAGTTGCCCG
Organism: Pseudonocardiaceae bacterium; assembly: GCA_036378735.1. Classification (GTDB taxonomy): domain Bacteria; phylum Actinomycetota; class Actinomycetes; order Mycobacteriales; family Pseudonocardiaceae. The sequence goes on from DASUVX010000176.1 coordinate 911, forward strand.
CACGGAGGGATTGTGGAGCACGATCCGCCGGGGACTTACACCGTTACCGCCACCGGCCTGATGTCCGGGCGGACCGCCTCGGCCGGGCTGCAAGTTCTCCAAACCGCCAACTGATCCCTGCGCACCGCACTCCGCAAAACCTCATCCGCCGGTTGGCCGATGTACCCGTTCGATCTATTGAGTACCGTCACCTCTTTACAGAATGTCCACATTCCTCTAAAAACCACTCGATTAAGCGTCAGCCATTTAGGTAGTTGACGCCTGGCGTATCTGAAGGACGTGCGATGACCGTAACTGTCGTCAAGCTCGATGGCTCCCAACAACATCTCTCCGAGGACGCGATCGCTGGGCTGCGGGCCCAGTTGAGGGGTCAGCTTGTAGTGTCCGACGACCCGCAAGCCCTCAGCGAGCCGCGACCGGTGTGGAACGCGATGCATGTCGACCGGGCGGCCATCACGGTCCGATGTGCAGGTACGGCCGATGTGGTCGACGCGGTGAACTTCGCCCGCGAGCACGGGTTGCTGGTGGCGGTGCGCGGCGGTGGCCACTCCGTGGCCGGGCTGTCGACCGTCCGCGACGGCATGCTCATCGATCTGTCCGCGATGCGCGGCGTCCAGGTTGATCCCGAGCGGCGGCTGGCCCGCGTGCAGGGCGGGGCTGTGCTGGGCGATGTGGACCGCGAGACGCAGGCTTTCGGGCTGGCCACCCCGTTGGGCCGGGTCTCAGAGACAGGGGTAGCCGGCCTGACGCTGGGCGGCGGGATCGGGCACCTGGGTAATGCGTACGGGTTGTCTTGCGACAACGTGGTCGAGGCGCAGGTGGTGTGCGCCGACGGGCAGGTGCGCACCGCATCGGCTGACAGCCACCCGGACCTGTACTGGGCGATCCGCGGTGGCGGCGGAAACTTCGGTGTGGTCACCTCATTCACGTTCCGGCTCCACCCGGTGGGGCCGATCGTGGGCTTCGCCGGCGTCTTCTACCCGCTGGAGGATCTCCCAACGATCGGACGCAGGTGGCGGAACTATGTGACGACGGCGCCGGACGAGGTCACCGCATTCATGGTGTCGCTGACTTTCCCGGCTGCGCCGGACATGCCGGAGATCATCCACGACCGGCAGGTAGCCATCGTCGCCGGCGTGCACTGTGGAGATCTCGACGCGGGCATGCAGGCGCTGCAACCGCTGCGCGAGCTCGGCACACCGCTGTTCGACATGTCCCAGCCGATGCCCTACACCGTCCTGCAGTCCGCGTTCGACCCCTTCTTTCCCCGGCAATCTTTGCGCTCCTACTGGAAATCGACCTACCTCGACGAACTCACCGACGACGCCATCGACACGATTGCCCGCAATGCGCTCGACCGGCCGGCGCCGTTGACCGTGATCGCTACCGTCCACTTCGGCGGCGCGGTGCACGCCGTCACCGCGCAGGACACCGCCTTCGCCGAGCGGTCGGCACCCTTCATGGTCTCGGTGGATACCAACTGGACCGATCCGGCTCAGGACACCGCGACGATCGCGTGGGGACGGGGCACCTGGGAAGAGATCGCCAAGTACGGCAACGGCAACGTCTTCCTCAACTTCACCGGGCTCGCCGACGAGTCGCTGCTCACCAATGTGAACAACGCCTACGGCCCCAACCTGCGCCGGCTCGGCCAGATCAAGGCAACCTACGACCCGGGCAACCTTTTCCGCATTAACAACAACATCCTCCCCGCGCCCTGAAGCTAACCGGCTGGCGCGCGGCTGCGGCGGGAAACGCCTTGCCGGGTTTTACCCCGGCCGTCATCGTGACAAGCATGAGTACGTCGATGCTGCCGGCTGAGGGCGAGCACCTCACGACGGGCTGGGAACCGGATCTTCCGGCCGGCGACACCCTCGTGCGGCGGGCCGTGCTGGTCCACGCCTCCTGGCCGGTGCACGTCGCCGGTGGTGCGGGCCGACCGTGGCACTCCGGACCGAGGTGGGCTGGCGGTTGGATTGGTGATCGCGGAGCGCTCACCAATCCGGTCGTGCTGGTCCAGCCGTTGACCCACCCGGAAGACACGCTGCGCGACATCGGTGCTCTATTTCCCCCGGAGGTGCCATACCTGCTGATCAGCGCATGGCCCACGCCGGACCTGCGGCCATATGGACTCGCCCTGCTGGGCCATCCGCCGCTGATGGTGCGCTTTCCCAGCCCGCGACCGGACTGCGCCGCTCCGGAGGCTGACGTGCGTGAGGTCAAGCACCCTGATGAGCTGGCGGTGGCCGAACGGGTGCTCGTCGAGGGTTATCCCATGCCTGAATTGGAGCCGGTCAAACGGGGTGATCTACTCGGCCCGACGTTACTGCAGCCGGATACTCGGGTATGGCTCGCGTGGCTGGATGGGCAACCAGCAGCGGTAGCGGCGGCACACCGGCACGCCGGAGTCACCCTCGTCGAATACGTCGCGACACTGCCGGCGGCTCGGGGTCGCGGTGCGGGTGCTGCGGTGACCTGGGCTGCCACCCTCGCCGACCCTGCGTCGCCGGCGGTGCTCATCGCCAGTGACGACGGACGACCCGTATACGAACGACTGGGCTATATCGCTGTGGAACGGTGGACTGCCTGGCTCCGCCCGGAAAGGTAGCGACTGTGAATCTTTACGCCTTCGGGTTCGAGCGGATCTGTGTGGTGATCGGAGACTTATACTTCATCGACCCCGACCCGTTGCCGGGTCAGGAGGGCGCCGAGCGCGGTGTTCGTCTTGAGCTACGCCTGATCGCACCGGGTGAGCTGAAAGGGTCGATCTATTCGGCTCGCCCGATCGTGATCGACCGGCCGGTCTGGCGAGTCGACCTCTTAGAGTCGGTGGCGGGCACTCCGGGCAGCCTCGACCGGGCTCACCACCACCCAGTCTTTTCGGGGTGGGATCCCGGTCCCCGCCAATTCGTCGACGGGCTGTCGGCCCAGCCGCTGCCCTGGATAGCCACCCAACTGTCCGATCTCGACGCCCTTCTGGAACAGGCCGGTGTAGCGGTCTCCGAGGTCGGCGCCGGCGACGCCGAGGCACTCCGGCAGGCCGTCCCCGAGATCACCGACGTGCTAAAACGGCTGCTTAACCGGATCACAACCGGGGAGCTCGCGTTTGCTCCGAGTAACGAGAAGCTGTCCAGCGCCCGTAACGGCTGGCTCTGATCTCGTGGCTTGCCCGGCTCAGCGTCGTGAACTCGACGCAGCCGACATCCCCGCTGCCAGAAACGTCGGCCACGCCGAGTTCACGGCACAAAGAGGTGTCGGCTAGCTGACGCCGCCGATGTCAAGCACCTGACAGCCAACCGATGTGAGGTCCGAACAAAATCCTCGCGGTCGGCCGCTCAGGAGCCGCCGTTGGATCTTGTCGCCCAAGGAAGGTGCGAATCTCATGGAGAAGACCGAAAGGACCATAGGCGTCTACCTGTGGCAGAACATGACCACGCTCGACGTGGTGGGGCCCCACCAGTTTCTCGCGTATGTCCCCGGGCTCAAGGTGGTGACTTTCGCCAAGACGAAGGATCCGGTAGTGACTGACATCGGCGTCCGCCTGATTCCCGACCATGATTTCTCGACCTGCCCGCCCCTGGACATTCTGCTTGTGGGGGGTGGGGTCAACCCGCTGCCGGAGATGCAGGACGACGATGTGCTGTCGTTCCTTCGCCAGGCAGGCGATGGCGCCGAGTACGTCACTTCGGTGTGCACTGGGGCGCTGATCCTGGCGGAGGCTGGGCTGCTCAAGGGCTACCGGGCCACCACCCACTGGGCCTACAAAGACCGGCTCGGGCTTTACCCGGACGTCGAGGTGGCCGCCGGCCGGGTGGTGACCGACCGCAACCGCATCACCAGCGTGGGGGTCACGGCCGGAATCGACTTGGGCCTGACGCTCATCGCGCAGGTTGCCGGCCCTGAGGCTGCTGCCGGGTTGCAACTGATGGGGGAGTACGACCCGCAACCGCTGACCAACTACGGCTCACCCGAGAAGGCACCGTCCGAGCTGGTGGCTGCCGTACAACAGCAGTTCGGCGGGATGGCGCCAGGGCTGTCTGAGTTCATCTCCGCCAAGGCCGGCTGATCGATCCGCCCAACGTCACTGCTGGACGTTCGCGGCGCGGCGTACCTGCGCTACCCGTTGCGAGTGGAGAAGGGTTTCCCGGAGCTTGTCGTCGGTGAGCCCGGCCGCCATCGCCTCGATGACCGACAGCGCCCGGCCATACGCCCGCCGGACGTCCTCGATGTTGCCTTGCGCCCGCCGCAGGTCGCCCACCGCGGCGTGGGTCTTCCAGAGCTGGGGCGGGTTGGCAAGGTCGATGGCGAGCTGCAGTGCGGTGGACAGCTCCTGCTCAGCGTGGTCGAAGCGGCCCTGGGCCAGGAATGCTTGGCCCCGGAGGCGCCGGCTTCTGACCACATATTTGCGGCTCGTAGAGTGTTCGGCGAGCTGGAGGCATTCGTCGGCATAAGCCAGCGCCTTGGATGGGTGGCCCCGATCGAGCCATAGCTCGCCGTAGCTGGCGAAAAAGTGCAGCGAGTATCGCCAGAGCAGCCACCGCTGGGCCGGCGTCGGGTTGCGGACCACCGCCTCCACCGTCTTGAATTCTTGCTCTGCCGCATCTGGTTGCCCCAGCGCGACGAGATTGTCAGCCAGGTTCAAACGCGCGTTGAACTCGATCTCGGGATTCGGGAGGCCGGCGATGCTGCCCGCCAATGCCACCCCCGCACGGTTCCACTCCAGAGCCTGCTCGTGGTCCTCCAGCTCAGCGAATACCCAGCCGATGGTGTTCACCACGCGCGACCGCACCTGCCAGGCGCCGACTCGCTCGCCGGCGTCAAGCGTTTCACGAAGTATCCGTAAAGCGGGCTCGTATTCGCCCTGGCCTGCTAAGGCCATCCCCCGGATCCACCAGTTCGCCAGTCGAGGCGCGACCATCCGCTCGGCAGATTCAGAAAGCGACTTAAGAATTCCCAGCGCTTGGTCGAAGCGGCCCTCCCAGTAGCTGACGATTCCCCGGAACCAGTTCCAGAAAGCGTCGGTGAAGGGATCGGGCATCACCGGCGCCGTCTGTGCCCACCTGAGAAGGGGCTTCGCGTCTGCCCAGCGGTTGGAAAAGGCGAATAATTGCACCAGAGCAAGGTTGGCCACAGGTCGAACCTGTTCAAATCCCTCATCGACTACCGCCAAAGCTGAGCGCAGCGTCTCCTCCGACCGCTCGAAATCGTGGCCGTAGAGTTCCAGTAGCCCGCGGTAGGCCAAGCCTGTCCCTTCCACGGCGCGGTCGCCGAGGCGGCGCCCCACTTGCACCATCCGATGGAAGTCGTCGATCCCCGCGAGAATGTCGCCGATGCCGAAGTTCACGAAGCCACGCTTGGCCCCTATCGAGGCCGCAATCGGCAGAGTCTTCTCCCCAAGCTTTTCGCACACTTCGAGAGCCCGCGCGTAGGCATGCAGCGCCTGCTGGCTGGCGTATGCATCAGTTGCCTTGTCACCGGCCTTGGTGAGGTAGTCGAGCGCCTTGTCCCAGTCCTGCCCCTGGTAATAATGCTGGGCCAGAATTTCGTAGTGCTCGGGTAGCCGGTCGGCGTAAAGCTCCTCAATGGCAACGCCAACAAGACGGTGCAGTGCACGGCGTCGCTCAGTGAGCAACATGCTGTAGGCAACATCGTGAGTGAGGGCATGTTTAAAGATGTAAGCAAGCTCGGGGAATAAGTCCTTCTCATGGATGAGCTCCAGCGATGTGAGCTGGCCTAGCACATGCAACAGGGTGGCTTGCAGATCGGAAATACGGTCAAGGAGGCGGGCCGTGAACTCCCGACCGATGACCGAGGCGAGCTGTACCGTCCGCTTTGCATCGGCCTCCAGCCGATCAATGCGGGAAAGGATCACCTCTTGGATGTTGTTAGGGATGTGGACCTCTTCTAGCGGTCGCTGCAGCCGGTAGCTGCCGTTGGTCCGGGCCAGGACGCCGGTCTCAACCAGCCCCTTGGTTACCTCCTCGATGTAGAACGGGTTGCCCTCGGCCTTCCCGGCGATGAGTCGCTTGAGCTCAGGTGGCAGGCTGGCTCCCTGCAGGAGATGCTCGGCCAGGGTCAGACTCTGCTCGTCGTCAAGCCGACCCAGCGTCAGGCCGGTGAAAGCGGCTTGCTTTTCGAGCGAGTCGCCGTAACCGGGGCGGAAGGTGAAAACCAAGAGCACCGGCACGGAGTGGACTACGTTGACCAGGCTGGCAAGCGCCTCGCGGGAGACCTCGTCGGCCCAATGGAGATCCTCGACCACGACCACATGGCGGCGGCGCAAGCTCTCCTGGATGAGAAAAGCGCGTAATGCCTGGAACACACCAACCCGACGCTCCGGCGGATCCATGGTGGCGACAGCGTGATCTCCGATATCCACCGAGAGTAGGTATTTCAGATAAGGCGCGGCGCCGCGAGCAGATTCCTCCCACCCTGCCACGGCGTCATCCACCCGTCTGGTGATTTCGGCGTCGTTATCTTCTTCCTGGATTCCGAATGCATTCTTCAGGAGATCGACGACCGGCAAGTAAGGAATGTTTGTCCCGTACGAGATGCAGCGACCCTCAATCCACGTCACGTCCTGTCCGGCCAGCCGGCGGCGCAACTCAAAAAGCAGCCGGGACTTACCGATGCCCGCCTCTCCAGAGACGAGTACCACCTGGCCGGCACCCAGACGAGCCATCTCCAGGCACTCCTCCAGCACGGCCAGCTCCCGATCCCGTCCGACAAACCGGGCCAGACCGCGCTCGGCTGCCACCTCAAAGCGCGTGCGCACCGGCCGCTCGCCCACCACTCGCCAGGCCAGCAGCGGTTGGAGCTTGCCCTTGACGGTCAACTCGCCCAGCGGCTGGCAGTCGAAATAGTCACCGACGACCCGGTAGGTGCGCTCGGAGATGAACACACAGCCGGGCTCGGCGATCTGCTGCATCCGAGCGGCCAGGTTGACCGTGTCGCCGATCGCGGTGAAGTCCATGCGCAGGTCATCGGTCACCGTGCCGACGACGACCGGGCCGGTGTTGAGTCCGACTCGAAAACGGCCCAGCACGCCGTGCTGCTGCGTGAGCCCTGAGACGTACTGGTCGAGGGAGCGCTGCATCCGCATCGCGGCGGTCACGGCTCGGCGCGCGGAATCCTCATGCGCGATCGGTGCACCGAACAGCGCCATGATTCCGTCTCCGGTGAAGCTGGCGACGTAGCCCTCGTAATAGTGGACCGCCTCGGTCATCCGGGACAGACACTCGCGGACGAACGAGTACATCTGCTCCTCACCCAACCGCTCCGCGAGCGGCGTGGAGCCCACCGCGTCGGCGAAGAGCACCGTCACGCTGCGGCGCTCCCCTTCTGCCGGACGGTGGCGGCGCATCGCCTCGGCCAAGCCAGCCGGGGTAACCGGACCGGTCTGCGGCCGCGCCGGCACCGCGAAGGTCTCTAACAAATGTCCGCAGGTGTCGCAAAACCGGGCGCCCGGACGGGTTTCCGCGTGGCAATGCGGGCAGGTGCGGGACAACCGCGCCCCGCACTCCTCGCAGAACTTGGCCAGGGCCCGATTGTCATGCCGGCAAGCCAGGCACTTCACAACGGCCAAGCGTCCGCCCGGATCTCTCGGCAGTCAAGACGGCTGCGACTGAATGGATCGCAGCGCCATAAATGGGACAATCAAGCTGTTTCCAGGTATATATTGAATTCGCCCAAGATCAAGGCGCATTGGAACCTGGCGATGACCTTCTTTCCACATCGACGGATAAGTCGCCGCGGTATGTGATCTCGACCCGGTGATTGGCGAGAACTGGTGTTGGCTGTGCTTAGCGCCGGAGTGGGTTGACGAGAGGTCGACGGTCGGGGTCGATGGTGGGGGGTGGTCGGAATTCGACGCGACCACCGCGGATGGTGACGTCCCAACCCTGTCGGTGGGCCTGTTGGTGGTGATTCGGGCATAGTAGGCAACAATTCTGCACCGAGGTCTCGCCGCCGTCGATCCAGTGCCGCGCATGGTGCGCTTCACACAGTCCGGGTGGTCGATCGCAGCCGGGAAAGGCGCACCCGCCGTCGCGGGCCACAAGGGCTCGGCGGATGCCTATCGGAACGGTGCGTTGAGCGCGGCCGACGTCGAGGACTTCGCCGTCACCGCCGAGCACTACCGGGATCAGCTTGCAATCGCAGGCCATGCGCCGAGCTGCGGTGGCGCTGAGCAGCTGCCCGTAGTCCAGGGTTGCCGCCCCAAGTCCGGTGCGCAGCGCATCCCAGTCGATGAGCACGCTGACGTGGGGCGGTTCACCACCGGTGGTGGGCAACTCGTCGGTGGCGCGGGCGCGCTGGCACAGTTCGATGAGCGCATCGGCGTGGCGCTGGGCTACGGTGCGGGTCTCGGTCACGCCGTTGCTATCGGGGCGCCGGGTTGCGAGTTGCTCGATCAGCGCACGGACCAGGCTGCCGTGTTCGGGGCCTAACCAGCCTTCCAGCCCCAGTCGCCCGTCACGGCGTTCACGCAACCACAACTCGCCCCGGACCGGCGCGGCCGTGGGGGGTTCGTCGTGCGGGGGCAGCCCGTCAGGGTCCAGGCAGGCCAGCAGCCGCTGGGCAATGATGCGCAACCGGCGCGGATCGAAGTCCCGCGCATGACCAGCCAGATCCGCGTCAGCGCGGTCCCGGGCGGCCTGGGCCACAGACGCAGGCAGCGCACCGAGGGCCTCTGCGATCACCCGCAGCTGGCCGGGACCGATCTCCCCGGCGGCCAACGCCGCCGCGGTGGCCGGCAGCCGGCGTGGCAGTGTCTCGCCGGTCAGCGCCCGGCGAGCACCCACCATGCTCGCCTGTTCCACCCGCGCCCGCGCCTCCCCCGCCGACAGGTGCAGCATCGCGGTCACCAGCCGCGCGGTCGTGCCAAAGCCCGCCCGTCCAGCGATACCACGGGAATCGATGTCGGCGACCAGGTCCAGCATCAGCGCATGGATCCGCCGGGATAGCGCCTCGATGTCGCGTAGCGCCTGGGTTATTTCCTTATCATCTAGGCCGTTGAGTGTTTCCCGCAGGGTGTCGAAAGAATCCGACATCGCCTGTACGGGCTGGCACACTGCTACGGTCACGCCTTGATTCTCTCGGGCGCCACTGACAATGACTGGCGTAGAGCCGACCACCCGGCAATACACGATGGGGTGAACACCGGGCAATTGCCGGCTTCGCACCTTTCCGGCGCAGCGTGGCTGTTACCGCACCCCGCTCAGCTTCCTGCGCCTGCTGGCGTATCCAGCTCCCTGCACCGCAAGCCCCACTTCGCTTCGTCGAGCTGGTACTCCAACCCTCGCGCCATCCAAATCCGCCTCGATCAGGTCCTCAAGGTCGACCCCGTTAAGCAAGTGGTCGAACGCCCAACGGGTGGCTACGTGACCAATGACCAGGACCCATTGCCCTGCCCAGCGAGTCGGTAGAACCCTCCAGGACACCCCACTCGATGCACAAACCAGCTCCCAAGTCTCGCCATCTGGATATGGCGTCCTCAGGCGCCGGCGGCGCTGGCTGTGAACGTGCGCCGCGGGCGCGCCGTTGAGCTGGCCGAGAACGGGCGAACGCCACCTCGGCGGTCTGCACCGCTCTGCGCAGATCTGAGGTGAACACCGCAGCCAAGCCGTCGGCGCTGCGCCGCTGGCCCA
>DASUVX010000177.1:0-6977 GCA_036378735.1 Pseudonocardiaceae bacterium
ACCCAAATACTTACCGGACGTGACAAATCGGGGACCAAGAACCGGGGACCTACTCGAGACCGCGCTGTTGCGTTGCGAAGGGCGGGCCGGGTTGATGACGTGTGGGTGCCGAACTGGTCATCCATGGCCGTGGCCTGCGGCAGGGCGAAGATCTCATCCAGAGCATGCAGGCCCTCCCGGACCCGAGTCGGAATCACCTTGGTCCCGAAGGTGGCGTGAGCTCCCCGCGGCTTGCTTCCGCTGCACGATGGCGGCGATGCTGGAGGGGTGAACCGCTGTGACCAGTGCCGCTACGTCTACGACGCCGTCGCTCCCGCGGACGTCTCCGGACGGCTTCGCTCGTCGCCGCCCCGCTACCGCCAAGCGATCTTAGGGGCCTCACCCGAGGTCGCTTGCCAGCGCCCCGAAGCGGAGGTGTGGTCGGCCGTCGAGTACGCCTGTCATGTCCGTGACGTGCTGCTCGTTCAGCGTGACCGTGCCGTGCTTGCGCTGGTCGAGGACCGGCCGAGCTTTGCCCGGATGTACCGAGACGATCGGGTGTCCCTGTGCCGCTACGCCCAGCAGGACACCGACGCGGTGCTCGCCCAGTTGGCCATGGCCGCCGACCTGTGCGCCCTGGTGTTCGACGGCCTGGATGGGGCCGCGTGGTCACGGCCGCTTGTCTACAACTGGCCCGAGCCCGCCGAGCTCGACTTGGCCTGGCTCGGCCGACACACCCTGCACGAGGTCGAGCATCACCTCCAAGACATCGTCGCCGGCCTGCGCTGCCTCAGCGCCACGGGCTAACAAGCGATCCGCCAGTCCGGGCGGCTGAGCGGACTGGTCCGGGCACCCGGCCCCCGTGTCAGCCGCGTAGCGGCCCGAGCGGGCCCCGGTGGTAGAGGATGTAAAGGTGGGCCTGTCATGTCGACCGGAAAGTGGAGGACGGCGTCGGGTGGCCACGAGAACTGCCATCGACACCCCCGTGGCCGGCTGGCAGGCGCCACTCGCCGAAAACGTTGATTTTTAGTCCACTAATGCTGGGACCCGGTGCAGTATTACTGCGACGCGCTCAAGCCGTGGATCGCCCGCCGGGAGCGGCTGGGGAAGTTCGTGCTGCGCCGCGACCCGCGCGACATCAGCCGGATCTGGGCGCTGGACCCGGACGGCACCACCTACCCGGCGATCATGATCACATCTGGTGGGAACCGGAAACCAGCGAAGCCAGACCTAGATGCGGATACTCGAGCACGGCGACGACGCATCAGCCAAGCCTGCCGCTCGTGGTGATGCGCCCATGCAACAGCACCCCGGGCGGAGTTCGGGATGCTCTGGCGCGATCTCTGGCTGCCGTGGCTGGAGTGCGGGTGTTCTACGCCGGCGGAGGACGCCAATCGATGCGTGCGGTGTCTTTATTCGCCGGTGTTGGCGGCGTAGACGGCGAGCTAATGCCACTAGCCGTTGGTGTTCGGCTTGGCGTTCCCACTCCTCACGCACCATCGTGACGTAAACATAATTCAGGTATGGATGCATCACAGCACCTTTTTCCGCCAAAATCTGGGCGACAGCAGAAAATCTGTGTGACTTTGATGAGGCATGCCGGTTAAGAGTGTGGTGTCGGTGCGGGGTGGGGTGGCATCGGATCGGATGACGGAGGTTTCAGGGTCGGGTACCGGATGTTGGGCCTTACACTTTCGGCATGGCAGGGGGCGCGCGCCCGACGACAACAGGACTGTTGGAGCGCAGTTGGCGCACCTTGAAGGAGCGATCGCTGCTTGGGGCGGGGACACGGGGGCGTGCTGGTCATCCAGGGACCTGCCGAGATCGGCAAGAGCGCCCTGGTCCGGGTGCTGGGTGAGCACGCCGTCGGGCAGGGAGTGCAGACATTGAGCGCGCGAGCCAGCGAGTTGGAACGTGACTTCGGCTTCGGTGTGGTCCGCCAGCTTTTGGAGACGCGGGTGATTCGGGTCGGCGGGTCCGAGCGGGCTGAGTGGCATCACCTCCCCACCCGAAGCTGAGCCATCAGCGGCTTGACATCAGGGGCATCAGCCCCTTCCGAGATCCGTCGGCCGACCGATGTCTCACGCGGCCGTGGCGCGCACGGTTAGGGCATGAAGGTGAACGGGATCGAGAAGAGCGCGCCCATGGATCGACCGGTATGGCTTGAGCAACCGGACGCGCATGACCAGTGGAACTTCATGGCTCGCCGGGAGACGCCCACCCAGCGGCTGGACCGAAACTATGCCGAGATACTGCAGGAAGTTCGGGTCGCACAGACCGGCGTGCAGTTGTTGCTCGCGTTCCTGCTGACCGTCGCCTTCACCCCGCGGTTTGCCACGTTCACCGAATTCGACCGCAGGGTCTACGTCGGTGCGCTGGTCCTTGGGGCCGCGGCCAACGCGTTGCTGATCGCGCCGGCGGCCTTCCACCGCTTGGTGTTCCAGCGACGGCTCAAGCGGCAGCTGGTGCTGGCGTCCAATCGTTTCGCGCTGTTCGGCCTGGTGCTGCTGACGCTCTCGATCAATTCTGCCCTGCTGCTGATCCTGAGCGTCACCGTGGGCCGCGAGGTCGCCATCTGGATCACTGCCGGGGCGCTGGGCTGGTTCGCGCTGTGGTGGTATGCGGTGCCGTTATGGAGCCGTGTCAAGCATTCCGGCAGTCATCGGCTCTGAAAACCAATCTGCGACAACCGATTGGCGGCAAACCGATCAGCCCCAGGCGGAGTAGTGGCGGGCGGTTTCCCGGGCGATGTCGATGCGCGAGTGCACGCCGAGCTTGGTCAGGATGTGGGAAACGTGGGTGGCAACAGTGCGCGGCGACAGGAACAGCCGGGCCGCGATCTGTGGATTCGACAGGCCTTCCACCACGAGTCCGGTGATGGTGGCCTCGGTCGGGGTGAGGCTGTCCCAGCCGTGCGTAGCGCGCCGATGCTTCACCCGCGGACCGCGCCGAATGCCGAACGCACGAAACCGGGCGCGTAGCCTCGCCACATCCCACTGCGCGCCGAGACCGGTGTAGAGGTCGAGCGCGCAGGTGAAGGCGGCCCGCGCCGAGCCGCGATCTTCGGCTTCGGCGAACGCGATCGCGGCGGCCTCCAGTGCCTTGGCCCTGGGCAGCGGACGGTCCACGTCGCGGTAGCCGTCGGCGGCGCGCAACAGCGTCGCCGCGTCCCGCTCAACCAGACCGCGGCAGTACAAAGCCATCGCGCTGCGATGGGGTACAGCGGACTCGGCGGCGATGGCGCGAACCCGTGACTCGATCTCGGTCGCGGTCCCCGCGTCGCCGATCGCCACGGCCAGCCGGGCGGCGTCGCCGAGCAGGTCCTCGACCTCGTCCTCGCTGGTCAGCCGGGCGGTCAGCGTGGCAAGCGCCCGGTCCGCCGCGCCGGCCTGCTCGAAGGCGATGCTGCGGGCATGCACCAGTGGGCCCACCACCCGATCGCCGATTCGTTCCGAGTACGGCGCCGCGATGTCCAGATGCTGGCGTCCCGCGGCGGCCTCACCGCGGTGGAAGTGGATGATCGCGGCGACTCCGTGGTCGCAGCACACCACGCTCGGATCCTTGAGATCGTCCGGGACAACGTCCACTTCGGCCAGTGCGTCGTCCCACCGGCCAGTGTCCAGCAGCAGCTGCCCAAGGGCGCTCTGGGCCTGAACCAGCCGCACCACGCTGCCGGTGCGGTCGGCCAGTTGGCGCGCCCGCTCGGCGGCGGCAAGCGCCTCCGGGTAGCGATCGAGATCGCCAAGGGTGACCGCCTGGTTGATCTGTAGCAGCAGGCTGAGATCAATCAACGTGGGATCGCCCTGCGCCACGGCCATCGCGCGCTCGAACACCGGCAGCGCCTCAGTCCACTTGCCCCGCATCATCGCGACCAGGCTCAGCACGTGCAGCGCCCACCCGATCGCCCAGCGATCTTCGATCTGGCTTGCCTCAGCCAGTGCCGCGGTGGCGACCCGGCCGGCGGTGTCGACCTGGCCGAGATCCCGGTGCGTTCGCGCGGTAAGTACCAGCAGCCGGGCCCGGTGCCAGGCTTGGAGGCCCGGTTGGGTCATGGCCCGGTTCAGCGCGGCGAGGGATTCCGCGCAGCGGCCGGTCATCCCGCGGCACTGGGTCAACGTCATGTGCAGGTCGACGAGCAGATCGGGGTCGCTGACGCGCTGCAGCGCGCGGCAGGCCACCCGCTCGGCCTCGGCGATGTCGCCCACCCGGTAGAGCGCATCGGCCAACCGGCACGACAGCACGCCGATCACCGCGTCGCCGGCCGGCGCGTCCCGCACCGCGCCGCGCAGGATCGCGACCGCGACCGCGGGCGCCTGGCCGATCAGCGGCGGGGCAGCGTCGAGGAGCCAGCGCATCACCCAGCTAGGCACAGGCTCCTGACTGTCGTTTGTGGACATCGTGGGGAGCAGCTGCCTGGCCACCCGATCGATCGGCGCGCCGGCCTCGGCCAACGCTCGCGCGGCGGCCCGATGCCAGGCGACCCGCACCGCCGCCGGCATCTCGTCGTACAAGGCCGTACGAATCAACGGATGCCGGAATGCCAGGTTGTCGCCGGCCTCCACCAGCACCCCGGCGGCCCGCGCCTCGTCGAGGGCGGGCAGCAGGTCGGCCAGCCCGGCACCCACCACGATCGTCAGGTCCGCGACCGAGAAGTCGACCCCCAGCAACGCCGCCGCCCGCAGCAGGGTCCGCACCCACTCCGGCAGGAAGCCCAGCCGATCCGCGATCGCCGCCGGCAGCGAGTCCGGTGTGGGCCCGCCGGTCAGCTCCGCGATTCCCGCGTCGTCGTCGACGACCAGGCACGAGCTTCTGGCCAGCGCGTCGACCAACTCGGTGAGGTACAACGGGTTTCCGGCCGCCCCGTCGGCCAGCCGCAGCAAGTTCTCACCCGGCTTGCCGCCGGCCAGCGTGGCCACCAGCTCGAGCACCGCCGGTTCCGCAAGCCGGCCCAACCGGAGGCGCTCGGCCGGCCCGACGATCCGGCGCAGCGCCCGCAGATCATCGCGACGCGGTACCGGGCGCAACACGCCAATCAGGAGCAGCGGGAGTTGCCGGACCGACCGGGCGAGCCGGCTCCACACCGCCACCGTTACCCGGTCGGCCCACTGCAGCTCGTCGACCACCAGCACGGTCGGCCGGACCTGGCAGAGCTGTTCCACCAGGGCGAGCAGTTGCTCGGCGGCCGTGGCGGCCAGGTCGGCGCCCTTGCCGACGGCGGCCTCGCCGCGCAGCAACTCGGCGACGGCGCGGCGCCGGGGATCCGGCGCGGAGGTATTGATCTGTAAGCCATCCAGCAGGGGCAGCAACGGCAGGGCCTGCCCGAGCTCGTCACCGGCTCCCCAGTACACCTGGCATCCCGAATCGGCGGCGAAGGCGCATCCGGCCCGAACCATCGTGGACTTACCGATGCCCGGCTCGCCCTCCACCAGCACGGCGCGACCACGACCAGCCGCCACGTCGCGCACCCATCTGACTAGCCGGGACAACTCGCCGTCCCGACCGATCAGGAGATCAACACCGCCCCCACACCACACAAAACAATAATAGGAGAAAAACAACAGATTAACAAGAGATGTATTTACGTCGTTGATGTCGTCATACGGTCACCCCGTCTTTGCCGCCGAGAAATATTCAATTCGGCGATTGTTCGGCGGTCCTATCTGCGGTGCAAACCGTCGCTTCGCGTTGGCCGATCATTCACCGGAAATTGCTCGCGGGTTATAGCGAATCTGCGACTGTTCGCATGGCTCGAAAAGTCAGTCTCCACGATTGACCAAGGGGAGGAATTATGCGGGTCCATCGAGCGGTCGCCACCGGCTCCGCGGTCGCGCTGAACATCATCGCAGTGGGTATCCTCGGCGTTTCCGCCGCGGCCGCGCCGGCGGCCGGTGCCGCCACCAGCGGTGAGTGCGCCGCGACGGCGGTCGTTGCCACCGCGTGCACCAACGGCATGGAATACAATTTTCCGACGCCCAAAGGCATGGGGTACAACTAGGGCATTCGTCCCGCCACCTCCCCTGCCACGTCCTCGCGGCATGTCGTCCGGGTAGGTCGTCGAAACCCTGCGGCCGCAGCCGGCACCGTCTCCCGGCTGCGGCCACTTGCCGTGCGCGCCGGGCGAATTGGCAACCTCGTGAACCTCGCCGTTCATTTCAGCGTAACATTATCCGAAGTGCGGACCCTATCTACGCAGCTGTATGGTCTGAAAGTTGATCAGCTAGTGGCCGATGCAGACCCTTGACCTGCGGTTTCTGGTCGGGGTGGCGGGATTTGAACCCACGGCCTCTTCGTCCCGAAGCAATAACAATAGTGCCCTGACCAGCGCATTTCCGCCGGTTTGACCTGTTCAGGTATCCCTCAGGATCCACGGAAGTCCGTTGTCGTACGTGGTGATTGTCACGCAGTTCGTCACGCACCAACACACACGATAATCATGACCGTATCCGGCAATTGCCGTGTAAATGCCACACCCAGCCTGGTCCAGGTGGTGACCTGTCGGCAGGCGCGGTAACAGTGCCCATACAGACCGCGCCGCCCAGTAGGACACCCAGCACACCAGCATCACGCTTCAGGTCAGACGCGGCAGCCACCACAGCTGATCACCCAGTTGACCGTGGCATCTTTACCGAGCAAGACCATCGACGATCGCGCGGGACCAGCCGATCAGTCCCCAACTACCCAGTTCATCCAGAGTGCCTACATTCATCGGGCACCCACCGACGCGACAACTCGTCTGCCACGACCGACGGTCAGACCCGCGTCACCACCCGGCCTTGGCCTCCGATGCCACGACCGGCTCGGCGGACTGATCCACGAACATGCCCAGGTCACCTCATATAGATGACCTATTCGGCACCCACACGGGGACTGTTGCCGCACCCTCGAAGCGGTCACAGATAGTGGTCGATCGGTAATACAACGTCAATAGCCATCGATACCGATGTAGGGGCAGCCTCCCGGGCGCGGGGCGCGTCAGACCCGCGGCTGCGCTGGCCGCG
>DASUVX010000178.1:0-21113 GCA_036378735.1 Pseudonocardiaceae bacterium
TGGGCCAGGACATAGCTTTTAGAAATCGGCGAGGTGGACGTAGGCGGCGGTTGGAGGTTTCGCGTTACCGCCCTTAGTGGGTTGCCACCGGGAGCTCATCGCGGTGGCGCGGGCAGCGGGTGGGCGTCGCGGGCGCGGTGCAGCAGGGCGGCCACCACGCCGATGGTGCAGTCCTCCCGGCCGGTGAGCCCGTACAGAGTTTGCCGTTCGTAGTCGCTGACATCGAGACCCTCCAGTGGTGTGAGCAGCGCGGCCAGGGCGTCGGCGCGCCGACGATCCCACCACTGGTGAATATTCTCGTTCGTCCCCTGCTCGCCAGCGACGTCGCGCTGGTCGTAGGGCGGGCGGACCCGCACCGGCGCATTGGTGATCGGTCCGTGGACAGTGTGATACATCATCTCCCCAGTTTGCCGTCAACCCGTCAACCCGTCAACCCGTCAACCCGTCAACCCGTCGCGCCGTGTATGAGGGTGGCTTCTAGGCGCAGGGCAAGCCGACGCCCGGCGAACTGCTGCCCGACCGAGAGCACCCGACCGGGTCCAGGTAAGTCGCTCGGGGTCCGGGAGCGGGAGGGGTTGTACAGCTTGGAGGTCTTCGATCTGCCCTACGACGGTGGTCCAGGCCACCGACAAGCTGGACCGGTTTTGCGCCAAGGACCTTAATTCTGGGACAGGTGATGGGAATCGAGCCTCATGGCCAGCTTGCAGCCGGGACAGACGTCAGCTGCTGTTAGGCGGGCAGGCCGATCGGACCGCCTCCGAACCCCGCCCGGGAACCTGAACATCATGTGACGGGCAGCCGTATCGATCATCATCGCCGACTACCAGCACGGTGAGGCAGCCGCCGGCCAAGCACAGCTGCACCGCCGACGCCAGAGGACGCCGACATTGTGGCGACGGTGGCCGCCATTCCGGCTGGGAGCTGCCACGTCCGGCACGTCAGCATCACCGCGACCCGCAGCCGTGAGAACGCGACCCCGCCTGCGCCCCAGGGGCCACTGACGGTGGTCTATCCCTGGCCCAGTTGTGTCCGGTGGTGATGGCATGTTATTGGCACACGGAGTATTGCTGCCGCAGGAGGGGGGAGCGAAGTGGGTATCGCGTCAGGTCGGCGAGCAGCACCGAGTGCGGGGTACGGTTGCGTTTTATGCTGTTGATGTGATAATCGCCGCGGACGTGTGGTACTCGGCGACGCGACGAACAGTGGATTTTAACCAGGCCGGATTGCTCACCCAGCCACATGAGCATTTAGCCTGATAATCGTGGGCCGGGGTTCTGCCCAAATATGATGAAGCTCCCGAAACGCTCTCTATTGTTATGGTGTGGTTGTTCATATTGCTGTCTCCTTCACGGGTTGTGCGGGTGTGGTCACATCATTAGTCGAGGTAGTCGCGCAGGATCCGGGAGCGGGCGGGGTGACGCAGCTTGGACATCGTCTTGATTTCGATCTGCCGGATGCGTTCCCGGGTGACCCCATGGACCTGGCCGATCTCGTCGAGTGTGCGTGGTCGACCGTCGGTGAGCCCGAAGCGCAGCCGGGTGATGCTGGCTTCCCGCTCGGACAGTGTGGCCAGCACGGACTGCAGGTCCTTGCGCAGCAAGATGAATGAGACAGCGTCCATCGCGACCACGGCCTGGGAGTCCTCGATGAAATCGCCGAGCCGGGAGTCGCCCTCTTCGCCGATGCTTTGATCGAGTGAGATGGGTTCGCGGGCGTAGTGCTGGAGCTCCAGCACCTTCTTCGGGGTGAGGTTCGTTTCCCTGGCCAGTTCCTCGGGGGTGGGCTCGCGGCCCAGGTTCTGTCGCAGGTGGCGTTGGACGCCAGCGAGCTTGCTGATGATCTCGGTCATGTGTACCGGGATCCGGATGGTGCGGGCTTGATCAGCCATCGCCCGGGTGATCGCTTGGCGGATCCACCAGGTGGCGTAGGTGGAGAACTTGTAGCCCTTGGTGTAGTCGAACTTTTTCACCGCGTGGATCAGACCCAGGTTTCCTTCCTGGATCAGGTCCAGGAAGGCCATGCCGCGCCCGGTGTAGCGCTTGGCCAGCGAGACGACGAGGCGAAGGTTGGCCTCCACCAGGTGGTTTTTGGCGCGCTCGCCGTCGCGGACGATCCAGGCCAGATCCCGGCGCAGCTGCGAGCAGAGCTTCTCGGTCGGGTCCTCGGCGCGGTGCACCCGCTCGGCGGCATAGAGCCCGGCCTCGATGCGCTTGGCCAGCTGCACCTCGTCCTCGGCGTTGAGCAGCGCGACCTTGCCGATCTGCTTGAGATACGCGCGGACCGAGTCAGCCGAGGCGGTGGCTTGGGCGTCCTGGCGGGCTTGGCGCAGCGCCGGGGATTCCTCCTCGTCCCAGACAGAATCCTCCGAGCCCGGATCACGGGGCGCCTGCGGGTCCTGGCCGTCGGCCGTGATCTCCTCGACCTCGACCGACCGCGACCCGGCGTCATGGACAGCAGCCCTGGCGGGATTGGTCGATTGCAAACTCAGGTGGGCCGCGCCAGCGCGGAGGGCCGAGCTGGGCGCATCGAGCTGAGCTGGGTTAGCGGTGCGACCCGACGTCATGTCGGTGTTCCCATCCCGGCATGAACCAGAGCCGTGTCATGGCAAAACCGGCAACGACGCGAGCTATGCTGCCGCGCGCACGAAGAGTAGTCGGTCACCACGAACGGTACCCTTAATCAGCTCAACACACCACTAGCGGCAGCCGGACTATTCACCCCACACCCGCGCGCTACCCCTGCTGTCTCGTTCCAGAAAATGACGGGTGGCAGTCCAGAAGATGATGGGTGGCAGTGCTAGCCGGTGCGCGGTTGGTGGTGTGGCACTGACCATTCTTCACCGCGTGCGTGCCGGCGTGGCGTTCACCGGGCGTCGAAGTGCGGGGGCAGTTCGGCTTGTTGTGCCGTCCGGTTGAGGTCCGCTGGGCGGAGTCGGAATACCTGCATGGTCAACCCAAAGTACTTGCTGGTCTCCCCGACCCACTCCATGCCGTTGCGGCGCACGGTGGCTGCGGCTCGAGTGTTGTCCGGCCTGACGACCGCGAAGATCTCGTCTGTCCCCTGGCTGAATGCCCACTGCGCGAGCGCGTATGTCGTCTCGCTGGCGTAGCCGCAGCCCCACACGTCGGGATGTAATTGCCAGCCGATCTCCAGGTCTTCGTTACCGGGGGGCAGGGGCAACAGGATCGCCCCACCTATCACGCGCTGGTCTTCCTGCCGCTGGATGCACCACCGGCCCGCGGGGGCAATCGCCCGGGCGTCCTCGACGATCCACTGCTGCAACAGCAGCTGCATGGCCGGTAAGTCGGGAACCTGGCCCATGATCGGGCTAAGCCATCGTGCCACCTCGAGGTGGCCGAAGACGTCCAGCGCCGCCTGCGCATCGTCGAGGTGCCAAGTCCGCAGCATCAGTCGGTCTGTGACCAGCCGCTGAGCCATATCGCAGCCTAGCCCTCGGGACGACGGTCGATCGCTGGAGACATCCAACCTTTAGATCCGTGATGCGAAGTCCACCGGGTGGGAGTGTCTGGTGCCCGATGATGGGGTGCCAGATTGACCTCTCCAGTCCGCGGGCAGATAAAAAGCGGCGGCAACCGTGCCGAGCCTCGGAATCGCGATGGTGCTGGCTGTGGTATGTAACGCGACGGACCCCATCGGCCCCTCACGACCAGAGCGGCGCTGCGCCGAGCCATGGGTGACCGGGCCGGTGACCTCGGTCCGTAGCTGTCATCAGTCCTAGGGGAGCGCGGGGACGGCATGTTTACCTAGGCTGATGCGCACCCGCCCACTCTGATCAGGCTGGGCAGGCAGGGCGCAGGCCTTAACCTCCTCAGCGAGGCACTTCAGTACCCGCCATCGAAGCGATACGGTGGGCAGCGGCTTTATCCCGTCGTCGACGTCGACTTCCGCGACCGCTTCGATCCGCTCGGGCCGGACGGTAAACCGGCAGCTCAGCGTCGCGCCTTGAGCGGCGATTTCGATCAGCATGGCGCAGGCATCGTCTACCGCCATCCGCAGGTCATCGATGGAATCGACCTCGAAATCGGCGCGGGCGGCCAGATCGGCGGCGACCGCACGAATCACCGGAAGCAGCGCTGGGCGAGCTCGACCTCCTCCGCGGCGGTCGATCTGTTCAGCTGGACTCGTGTGGCAGCAGAACGATGCGTCGGCGGCCGACGACGTCGCTGGGTCGGATGCCAGAGACTTGGTCGGGGGCACGGCGGTCTGAGGCGCCGTTTTCGTTGGCCGGGTATGGGGGGGCTTTCGGCGCAGGACACCCGGACACAGGGTCGTAGCCACCAGAAGCGGTGATGTCAGGATCATGGCCCTCGGTCACCATGGTCAGTGCCAGCTCAGCTTCTGTAAAGGGTGGAGTAGCAGCATTTGCGAGCCATTCGGGCTGAGTCTTATCACGATCTGGTGTCTTTAGTGAACCGTTGATTGGTGGGCGTCGAATAGCTGGTGTGATGACGTCCCGACTGTCTGTTCCGGTAGCGGCCCTGGTTGGCTTGATGTCGATGGTCGCGGGGTTGGCAGTGGGGCATCTGGTGGGCGGGTTCATATCGCCAATTTCCTCGCCATTTTTCGCGGTGGGTGGTACTGCGATAGACCTCACCCCGATTTGGCTCAAAGACTTCGCGGTCCGCACCTTTGGCAGCGACGACAAGCTTGTTCTGTTGTCGGGCATGGCGGTGGTGATAGGGCTGGTCGGGGTGGCTATGGGACTGTGGTCCCGGCGATCCCGCACACCGGGGGTGGCGCTGCTCGTGGTGCTCGGGGTGGTCGCCACCGTGGCGGTGCTGACCCGCCCCACCGCAGGTGCACTCGATGTGCTTGCCCCACTAGGTGCGCTGATTGTCAGTGTGGGGACATTCGTCGTCCTGCACCGGCTGGGTCAGCCCACCGAGTCCCCGACGGGGGATGGGGCGGTCGTGGGGATGTCTCGCCGGGCGCTGCTCGTCGGGTCGGTGGCAGTCGCTGCAGGTGCCGCTGTCGCGGCTGCTGGTGGCCAGTTGTTGACCGGGCGCGCTGGCGTTGAGGCCTCTCGCAAGACGGTGGGGCGGATCGTGCCCACGGTGGCCCCGCCGCCGATCCCGCCCGGGGCGGACTTCGCCGCCGACGGGTCACCGACTTTCATCACCCCGAACCGGGATTTTTACCGGGTGGACATCAACCTCACGCTACCGCAGCTACGCGCCGAGGACTGGCAGTTACGGGTCCACGGAATGGTCGACCGGGAACTCAACCTGAACTGGGCGGATCTGAAATCGCGCACACTGATTGAGCGTCCCGTGACGATGACGTGCGTGTCCAATGAAATTGGCGGCCCTTATATCTCTACCGCCAATTTTACTGGCGTGCTGCTGGCCGACATCCTCAACGAAGCCGGGGTGCAGCGCGGCGCGGACCAGGTGTTTACCACCAGCGTCGACGGGTGGACTTGTGGCAGCCCCACCGCCGTCCTGACCGATCCAGCCAGGCAGGCCATGCTGGTGATCGCGATGAACGGCGAGCCGCTACCGATCGAGCACGGCTTCCCAGTTCGGATGATGGTCCCCGGGCTTTACGGTTTCGTGTCGGGCACCAAATGGATCACCGATATGGAACTCACCACATTCGACGCGCACCGGGCTTACTGGTTGCAGCGCGGCTGGGGACAGCGGGCCCCGATCAAGACAATGTCCCGTATCGATAGCCCCGGCGCATTCGGACGGATCAACCCGGACTCTCCGATCACGGGTGTCGCATGGGCGCAGACAAAGGGCATCGAGAAGGTCGAGGTACGCGTCGACCACGGCCAGTGGCGACCCGCGGAGCTGTCCACTGAAGTCAACATCGACACGTGGCGGATGTTCCGGTTACGAGGACGGTGGGAACCCGGCAACCACATTGCCGAGGTACGCGCGACGGACAAGACCGGTTACACCCAGACGCCGGATCGGGCCGCGCCCATTCCCGACGGGGCCAGTGGGTGGCATTCGGTACAGTTCACCGTTCTTCCTCATCCCAAGCCGTGAACGCAACCGCCACGGATCACTCAAGTAACAAGAACGTCCTGCGACGTCACGAATGTGTCCTATTCGTAATCGGCGGCGGTGAACCCTCCGCTGCCGACTGCCGAACTAATCAACGTGAGGCCCGGCGCGGCCGGGCGCATTGAGAGTAGAAATCGAGTGAGGAAATCCAATGAGAAAGATCCAGCGAGTGGCCGCCATCGGTGCTATGGCCGCCCTGACCGCCGTGGTCGGCGCCTGTAGCAGCACGCAGGGACCAGCCACCGGGAGCCAAGCCTCCGCACCAGCCAGCAATTCGGCGGCGCCCACCGGTGAGGCCACCGCGCCCACCGGCAGCGGCGTCACCAAGATCAGTGACATCTTCGGTCCGGCCTGCAACCAGGTACCCACCCAGGGCCCCGGCTCCGCGCAGGGCATGGTCAACGACCCGGTAGCCACCGCGGCCAGCCACAACCCGCTGCTGACCACCCTGACCAAAGCCGTCACCGCCGCCAACCTGGTCGACACCCTCAACAGCGCCCCGGCGATCACCGTGTTCGCCCCCGCCGATCCAGCCTTCGCGGCGCTGGAGGCCCAGCACCCGGGCATCACCAAGCAGCTGACCACCGCCCCAGACGTCGCGTCACCGAATAGCCAACTGGCCAAGATCTTGACCTACCACGTGGTCGGCCAGCGTTACGACGCCGCGGGCCTCGTCCACGCGGGCACCCTGGACAGCCTGGAAGGCGCCAAGCTGACCATCGGTGGCACCCCGGCGGCACCGACCGTCAACGGCGCCCCGGTGTTATGCGGCAACATCCCCACCAAAAACGCCACCGTGTTCGTCATCGGGCAGGTGCTCTCCCCGCCAGCTTCCTAAACAGATCGGCACAGGAACAAATCCTCAGGGGCGGCTGGATGGGACAGCCGCCCCTGCCGGTCAATCACCCACGCCCTCCCGACCCACACCACACGCCATGCGCCCAGCCACCAACTCCCGCTGTCCTGAAGCCAAGCCATCCCCCGCAGTCGAGACCCCCGAAGGCCATTGTCAGGTTGACGGGGCTGGGGGTTCGATCGTTCCGTGAGAGGTGGATCACCCTGCGTTCGTGGACGCCACGCCGTCGTCGTTGTATAGGGGTCACCGGTTCCCGGTGGAGATCATTAGTCACTGCGTGTGGCTGTACCATCGGTTCCCGCTGAGCCTGCGTGACGTCGAGCAGATGATGGCCCACCGCGGCGTCACGGTCTCCTATGAGACGATTCATCAGTGGTGCCGCAAGTTCGGCCAGACCTACGCCAACGCGCTACGCCGGCGCCGGGCGCGTCCTGGGGACAAGTGGCATCTCGACGAGGTCTTCATCAAGATCGCAGGTAAGACCCACTACTTGTGGCGCGCGGTCGACCAGCACGGCAATGTCCTGGACATTCTGGTCACCTCCCGGCGCGACGCGAAGGCTGCAACGAGGTTCTTCCGCAAGCTGCTCAAAGGGCTGAAGTACGTGCCCCGGGTGCTGGTCACCGACAAGCTGGGCAGCTACGGCGCCGCCCGCCGGCGCTTGATCCCCGGGGTCGAGCACCGCCAGTCGAAGTACCTGACAACCGAGCAGAGAACTCTCACCAGCCGACCCGGCAACAGGAGCGAGCCATGCGGCACTTCCGCTCCCCGGGCGGGGCGCAGCAATTCCTGTCCGCGTTTTCCGGGATCTCACCGCACTTCCGGCCCCGTCGCCACCTGGTCTCCGCCGAGGACTACCGCCGCGAGATGTATACCCGACTCGCCACCTGGAACGAGATCGTCGCTTTGCCCGCTACCGCCTGACCCGGCCACCGGCGCAGCCACAGTCGGGTCCGGACTACCCAAAACACCCACAGACATCGACAACCTGACAATGCCGTCTCAATGCTGGCTTCCGTGGTGGGTTGTTGCTATACCCCAGATTTATCCGCGCCACCATTCGGTCCGCTCGTGGGCTGGGATGCGGTGTCGTCCGCGTCGGCGGGAGGGATACAGTCGGAGTTGGCCGATCAGGTCGGGGGTGAGTAGCAGGCGGGCGATTTCGCGGCGGGTGCTCATCGGGGTGGTGGCCCAGCGGTCGGCAATGTCAGTGCCGGGTTCGATTAAGCCGCGTAGCGCGCTGGGGGTGCTCAGTTCTCGTTCGCGGGCTTCTAGGGTGGTGATCTCGGCGAGCAGGGTCGGTTCAGCCCGGATGAGGGTGGCGAGGCTGACCGTGCCGGCCGCGACTGCGTCGGCGAGTTGTTCATGCCGAGCCCGCGTGGCGGCGAGTTGGTCTTGGACTTCGGCCAGCTCGTGGTCGTCGTTACGGTCGCCCACGCGCAGGGTGTCGATCACGTCTGGTTGGGCTAGGTAGTCAAGCATGACCGCCTCAGCTAGCGTGTCCAGGTCAGCTTGGGCGATACGCACGCATCCCTTATCGATGCAGACGTAAAGTGGACCGCCAGCGTTGTCCCGGTAGGCGACGCCGAGCATCCCGCCACAGGCTCCGCAGCGGCCGATGCGGGACAGCAGATGTTTGGCCCGCCCGGGTCGGGACGTCTTACGCTCCGGGGCGCGCAGCAGCCGTTGCACGGCATACCAATCCGCGCGGCTGACCAGCCCTGGCCACTGGGCCTCATACACGCTGTCCAAATCCACGGGATGAGTCCCACCCTGCCTGCCGGGGACATGTGCGCGCAGACCCGCGTACAGGGGCTTGATCGCCATCGTGCGAAGGTGCTGAGCGGTCCACACCATCCCGGAACGGGTCCGCACTCCCCGGGCATCGAAGTCGCGCGCGATCGTCCGGAGGCTATGTCCTTGGATCAGCCGCCGGTACAACTCGGTGACGACCTTGGCCTCGGCGGGCTCGGGTTCCTGGGCAATGAACGCCCGAGTCTGGGGGTGGAACACCCGCCGATAACCGTAGGGAATCCGCCCATGCGGGCGGCCCGCCACCGCATTGGCCGCAGCCGCCCGCCGCGCCCGGGCAGAGAACTTCGCCGACTCATATTCGCTGTCCACCGCGTCTTCTAACAGCGAGCGTCGGTCGCGGCCATTGCCCGGCTCATAGCACCGACCATGGGTGGTCACGAAGATCGAAACTAAGCGCTGCTCGCACAACTCCAGCAGGCGCACCCATTCCCCCACTCGGCGACTGCCCCGGCTGCTCTCCCAGATCATCAACACCTGCGCGCCGAACCGATCGGCCTCCAAATCAGCGATCAGCGCGTCGAAGCCCTGCCGCGTCTTGCGTGAATACCGCGACGCGCTGACCGACTCATCCCTGTACGACTCTTTCGCCAGGCTCCAGCCCTGCTCGGCGGCCACCCGGACATGATCGGCATGCTGTTCCTCCAGCGACCGCGCCCGCCCGGAACGGTCCAGGCTTACCCGCAGATAGTCGCGGGCGCTCGTGCCTCGTTTATCTTGTTCAACACCGTTCGCGAAGACCACGTACGAAAGGTACCTCTAGCAAGGTATCTCCGCGCTTAGATGTCGTTGCTCTACACCGGCCTGCGAGTCGACGAGGCCCAGGTAGTTCCTCGACGTCACCACGGCGAACTAGCAACTCGGCGCGCTGAACGGCAGCCTCCGAATGATCAGGAGAGCGAAACATTTTGGGGAGGCAGTGCTGAGCTGGGGATCCATACCGACGGACCGAAGCCCAGCGCGGCGATACGTCGATCCCATCGATGAATCTGCGGTCGGTTGCATGGTCACCTGTGCAGGACACGGGTGGCGCGCACTCAGTGGAGACAGACCGACTTGCTACCCCCGGCGATGGCCGTAGCTCTGGTCGTGGAAATGCTTCAGATGGCGCACCTCTGCGGGAAGCTCCATCGGGCGGGTCTACGGAACATTCTGCCCTGGCACCGGGGCTGACCTGGGCGTCCCGATAAGGGTTCGCGGCCCGGGATTACCTAGATGCGACCATCTGGCGGATCATCCCGGTGGCCGAGGTAGGTCCGGCATTGATGCACCACTTCTTCGGCGTCAAGGATCAGTTGTTCATCACGGTGCTTGGCAGCGCGCTCAATGGGCTGCGGCTGTCGGCTCTAAATGATCATGCAATCATCGGAGCCATGGACGGATCAGCAGCACTTATAGGAGTTCTAGGGGCGGTCATCGGCGCGGGTGCAAGCATCGTCACGGCATGGCTGACGCAGCGAAGCCAGCTACGTAGAGAGATCGCGCAACGGTACTATGGCGAACGCACCAGATGGACAAACGACAAGCGAGAGATTTTCCGCGAGATTCACATCGCTACCAATGACTGGGCACGTCTGCTACGCAGAATTGCTCGTCAGTATGCCACTGGCGACTCGCGTGCTGTGTCGAATGATGAACTGCTGCAGGTGGAGCGACGCTTTCACGCTCTTCTCTATGAGGCCGCCTTGCTCTGCGGACCCGAGGTCTGCGATCTGATCGACAGCACCGAGGATGAGCTCTTGCAACTCACGACAACGCTGGGAAGATCAACCGAATACGGCCCGGCCGGGTCTCCTGACGTTGCAGCAGAGGCAGCGGCCAAAATACTCCTCGACGACTTTCCTAACTTACGAGATATTCGTCTCCGTCTAATGGCAGCGATGCGCTACGAACTCATAGGTTCGCGGCAGTCGGTTTGAAACTTCCTACGCGGGACGACTGCGAAGGGCTAACACCTTCATCGTCCATGCAGCCCCGATCCAGATGTCTCCACCTACATCAAGCTCTCCTTCATGTTCAGGACGCACGGAGCACCTCACGCCTCTGGACGAGGCCGCGCGTGAAGGCGCCGACGAGCCGTGCGGTGGCTCAATCCGCGACCGGTTGTCCCGGCAGCGGATCCTCTACCGGCACACGGCGACGGCATTCGAGACATCCGCTGCCGCTGAGGAGCATCCTGGCGAAGCCTGAAGATTGGAGAATTCTAACGCGCGATAAGTGCACATTATCGAGCGTCAGGGCAGGGGGCTGCAGTGCAGCACCGTGACCCTTAAAGGTCCATTTAGGCGTGGGTCATCCAATGGTTCACGACGGTATGCAGCACGTCCAGCGCCGCACCCTCGACCTGCTTGATCACCAGGGAGGTGCCCGGCAGGACGAGGCTGGACTTGCGCGTCCTGGTCGCCAAGCAGTCCCCGGAAAAGCCGCACAGATAAATCTCATCCCGGTGCTCAGCGGACTCCCGGACACCCCATAACGAACCGTCGGGTCCCGGCGCGACGCGGTGAAAGGTGAAACCCTGCACCTTGGCTGCGTCCAGCAACCGCTTACCTGCCGCGAGGTCTGGGCTGTCCATCACCCATTCCTGACGGGTTTCTGAGTGGTCCGAACCGCGGCCGGTGCGAAGTACACCCCCGTGGTTCGGACCGCCAGGCAGTCATGACACAGACACTGGCGTTCCCGGGCTCGCGAGGTACACCAGGGACAGCGACAGCCGTCGTGGAAACGCGAGAGCAGACCGTGACCAGTCACGTCCAGCCATAGGGCCCTATCCTTGGCTGCTTTCGCCGTCTCGGTCATCGCAGACAGCCTGGACAGCGGTGTCCGGGTGCCAGTCGGCACAGGGCGGTATTCGCCGGCATGGTTTTTCCGCAGCGGGCGGCGTACTGGCCGAATGCACGCAGGGCGTAGCGGTCGATAAGGGCCTGCCGATCCACCGGACTTAGCGCTCGATACAACCGGTTGCTCGTCATGCTGCGGGGCAGGGGTCTGCGCGTCGAGGTAGGGATGGACGACGCTCGGTATCCTGCGCACAACCCAACCTGGCCCGAAGCCGGGGCGGACTTGGGTCCGTTCGGCGACCACTTCGAGGGCTTCGATGACCACGTTGCGCACGAACGGCAACTTGATGGCGAGCCGTTCGGGCGCCTCGGCAACTTCGACCTGGGTGTAGCCACGCGGACCTTCCTTCACGACGTTCAGCGCGCAGGCGACAGCCAGCCTCAAGGGATGAGTTACGAGCACCGGACGGTTCGGCACCCATCTAGCAGCCCTGCCGGCCGACGGGTCCAGGTTATACGTGTATTGAGTATTTTTCAAGCATAATCAGTGCTAGTTGTCCGCAGCAGAGCGAAATATGGCATGCTAGATCTTGCTGCTGCGGCGTATAGGAAGGCGTGACATGAGACTAGACATGCTGGCCAAGGACGGGAGCAGCGGTGATCAGGGCTGCGATAGCTGCTATCTCGGCGACGACGGGCTGGCCTACGTCCAGGCCCAGGAAGCCTCACCAGCGGCATACCAAGCGGCTGTGAACTACCTGCCAGGCGAACGGATTGTCGGGCTGGACCCCCAGGTAATCCTCGACGCAGCAGACCAGCTCCGCGCCCGCATGTAGCCATGCTGCCCCCCGGAGCCCCGGAGTTCTCGGCATGGTTTCGCCGGTTCCGGCGCTCCTGCTTCCGGTTGGAGACCCTGCAGTGCTACCGGGGCTCCGGCGAGGACGACTCGATCCGAGCGTTTCTTGCCGGGCGAAGTCCGCAACCGCATCCAGGCAAAAGGGAATGGATGACCCTGGTGGACGCTGCCATTCGGGATGGTCGCACCATGCAACGTGTCCACGTCGTGACCGAACCGATCACCGATTACATACGCTTCGAGGTGACGTGGAGTTACGCGTACAGTGTCGCCGCTGGTGAGGACGTGCGGATAATTCCGGTGCCCGAAGGCGAGCCATGGCCGTTGAAGATTCCCACCAGCGACTTTTGGCTGTTCGACGATAGCGAGCTGTTCGACATGCACTACGACGCCGAAGGCACGTGGACCGGCATCGAACACCGCGGCGAGCCGGCCGCCGCGTCAGTGGCCTGCCAGGTCCGTGACGCCGCCTTACGCCGTGCTCAGCCGTGGGCGGACTACGTCAGCGCCCGGCCGGAACTGGTCCGCCGAGTGCCGTCGTGTCTGACCTAGACCCGCGGCGGGCACGGCTAGCCGCGTCGCTGAAGCGGCTGCGGAGGACAGCGGCGCTATCTCAGGCCGACATGGCTCGTCGTACCGGGTGGGTGCAGCCGAAGGTTTCTCGGCTAGAGACTGGTGCGCAACTGCCCACCGAAGACGATATCCGCACGTGGGCTGCACACACCTACGCGCCAGCCGAGCAGATCGAAGCGCTGCTCGACATGCTGTCCGCAGCCCACGTTGAGTACACGCCTACTGCCGATCTGCTCAAACGCGGCGCACTCGCCCGCCGGCAAGCGCACATCGGTGCGATGGAAGCCGCCGCGGGTCGGATCGGTGAGTACCAGCCGGCATTCATCCCGGGGCTGCTGCAGGTACCCGCCTACAGTCGGGCTCTGCTCAATCTGCCTGGGAGCGCACGATCTAAGGGAGCATCCGATGCGGAGCTCGACCAGATCGTTGCCGCTCGCGCCAGACGCCAGGAGCTGCTACGCGAGCCCGGACGACGGTGGCAGTTCGTTATCGGCGAGCCCGCGTTGTGGTCCGCACCCGGCGGACTGGAAGTGCAGGAGGCCCAGTTGGACCACCTTGTCGTGATTCGTGAGCTACCTGCCGTCGAGCTGGGGGTCGTTCCGCTGCGAGCACCGATTCCAGTCATGCCCCTGTCCGGCTTCCGGGTGCTGGATGAGGAATTCGTATTCGTTGAGTCCCTTGCCGGAGAACAACGGATGGAGGGTTCCGAGATCACCCCGATCCTGCGAGCGTTCGAGACTGTCCGTCATGCCGCAGTGACGGGAGCTGAAGTGGTTGCGATCATTGAGCGGGTTCGGGCAAAGCTGCACGGCAAAGACAGTTAGGCACCGTTGGTGCGCAAATGGATCGACCGCTGAACCGAGGCGCCGGCGATACCGCACACCCGGGCCGACGACATCAACTGGGCTTGTCGTCGCCGATGAACCGTAATAGGGCGACCGCAGCCTAGCGTAGGACCGTTCCGACGACGCGAATCGGAACTGAGTCGACGTTCCAGTCGCCTCTACCAATTCCACCACCGAAGGTGGCGGTCAGTACCACGCTGGTTACGTCATCGACGCACACCGATCTGGACCGTGAGGGCACAGTAGTTGATCTAGGAAGCTCGATGTGGAGGTTGCGTGACGTGACCTCACCGACCCCGTCGATAGTCTCGTTGAGGAGATTCGTCGGGTGGCCGTGTTGGCGGTAGGGATACCCCGCGTGGTGGTATCCCGACCGGGGTAGTCGGATTCAGCGCGGCGCTGATTCGGCTTGTGGTGGTGCCGTTGGCGCCGGACAGCCGACGGGCGTGTTCTCCAATCTCCCGATAGGTCTTCTCGGCGGTGGAAACCACGGTGAGCGCGTCGGCGGCGTGGTTGTGGGCAATGGCGTGGACTTGCTCGCGGGCGGCATCGGTATGCCGCAGCAAAGAGGCCTGGGCGACGGTAGCCACCGCGGGGCCTGGGGAGCCCGGGGTGTGGCGGGCCATGGTGGCCAGTTGATCAGCAGAGGGTCCCGGGCTGTTGTGGTTGGGGTTGTGTCGTTGGCATTGCCAGGCCAGCGTGACGTAGTCGATGGAGGTACCGGCTTGAGCGAGGGCGTTGAAGGCGGCCCAGGTGGCAGCGTGTTCGGGGCGGGAAAAGTCCTGTGGGATCAGCCACCCCGCCAACTCGGCGTGGAGAGCCGGGTTGGTCAGGCAGCTGGTGAGCAGTTCGCGTTCGGCCTCGAGCACCGCTCGGATTGTTAGCGGCCCGCTGGGTGCTCCAAGCCAGCTTCCTACGGGTTCAATCCCGGCGCATTCTTGACTTGGGGTGTCCTGGATAGGTCCGCCGAGCGCGGCGGTGATCAACGAGCCAGGGGATCCCTGGGCGTGACGCAAGCGCTGCCCCAGGGTAGCCAGCCGTTGCTGGGTCTGGGCCAGGGTGGCCGTGATGTCCCCGGCGCCCAGGTGCGGATTGTCTCGGGAGAGCTCGGTGGCTTCCTGGATCCGGGAGCCGGCGATGGCCACGATGCGCCGGGCGGCAGCTTCCAGCACGCGGCGGGCGTAGATGACGTGGTTGCTGCGCAGGTGCTGGGTGCCCAGCTGCTGGCTGGCAGCAGAAGTGGCCTGCACGTAGGCGTGTAAATCCTGGGCGGTGATCGTGGGATGGGCCCCGTCATCCGCAGCGATCACCACGGGAAGCTCGCGGATGGTCACGGTGCGCCCGTGGCGGTGCAACTCGGTCAGGGTCTGGTAAATCGCCCGGGCCTTGGGATGGTTGATATCGCTGGGTCGCAGCCAGTCCCGCACATCGCGGACCCGGCTCGGGTCGGCTAACAGCGCCCCGATCAACGCCCGTTCGGCCAGATCGGTGGCATTGGTCGGGGTTTCGGAGGCGGCGGTCACGAGGACCGGTCCGTGTCCGCGGCCACGGCGGCGTCGGCCAGGGCCAGGCGCTGGGCCAGGTCGTCGAACACTTGATGTTGCTCCGCGGTGGCCGGCACGTACGGGGCGTCGGGGGCACCGTCGGCCGGGATATGCCACCACTGGCCGTGGTGGTGGATCGGGACGGGGTCGTAACCGGCCATCAACGGTCGGGCCACCCCGCGGGTGACCAACTCCGCCATCTCCTGCGCATCGATGTGCCGCTCGTCGGCCTGGGCCATTCCCCTGGTCCCCTTTCTTTCTGCCCTGATGAGTGGTTAACGGGTGCGGCGGGGTGTGCGCATCGGTGCGCTTGGCTGCACGACAGGCGGCGGTGGCGTCGCCGTTCGGGCAGTGGACTGGCTGGTGGGTGGGGTGAGGATGACGTTGGCCCGGGCCACGGCCGCGTGCGGAGCCGCCTGGTTTTCCGCCGCGAGCGCACGCGCGGCTGCCGCCTCGTGCCGGTCCCGGTGGGCCAGCTCCTGTCCATCAAGGTCTTCCCGCCGGGTAGTGGTCGGATCATCGACGGTGGCCTGGTGGGCGGCGGCGGAGCGCTCCCAATCCCCGGCCAGCGTCTCCGCGGCCACCTGAGTCGCCCGGGTCGCTCGATCCGGGGCGTCGTCGAGCAGGTCCGGGAAGTGGCTGAGCAACCGGGCATCGACACCGGCGCCGTACTGGCCCAGGACACCCAGTGCGCCGACCCGGTCGATACTCGAAGCGGGGTCAAGCCCATCGATCCAGGAGAGCAGCTCCTCGCGATCCGGGTGAGCGGCTGCGTTGGGCTGCTCGCGCGGCAAACCCTGCTGCCGCGGAGGCCGCAGGGTTGCCTGGTCGAGCAGCCACGCGGCCAGCGCGGCAGGTTTGCGGGCGGTCGGGATCCCGCTGGTATTAAGCCGGCCCAGCAGCGCTGGCAGATCCTGTCCGTGGTGCTGGACGGCGGCGAGCTTATCCGCCAGCGTGGGCCAGGCCGGGCATCCCAGTACCACGGCGGCCACCTCGTGCGGCCAGGCGCTCTGGACGTGGGCGGCCATCGCGTGGCGGTCGGTGGCCGGTGCACTGGCCTGCACCTGGGCCCGGTAGGCGTCGGCTTGCTCGGCCAGCGCGACGTGGGCACCGAGGCGGTAGACGGTCTCGGGCTGTCCGCAGGCCACGATTTCCCGAGCTAGTTCCCGGGCGAGGGTCTCGTCGCGGCATGACACCCACACGTGGCCGACGGTGGTGTCGTCGTGCCGGGCGGTGGCGTGTAGTGCCCACCGGTCATTGATCGGGGCGACCTCGGCGCTGACCGAGTCCGCCTCGGGGGTGTGGTCACTGTTGCTAGTGGGCCAGTGGGCGATTTCGTCGGTGGTCATGGCGCGCACCGCGGGCTCGATCGCCTCCCGCAGCTCGGCGAGGTCGTGGGCGCGGGCGGCGTGTTCGTCGGTGGCCCAGGCCAGGCGGTCGAGCCGTTCCCGGCGGGCCGCGAGCTGGGCGGCCAGCAGCAGCGCCAGCTGGCTCCACTGCATCAGCGCTGCGCTGGGCAACTCCAGGGTCGGGACGGGCTCGGCCGCTGCGGTCATCGACTTCTCCCGGGTCCAGGGCGTTGATCAGGTGCCGGTGCGGCCCGTGATCCGGGCTGCGGTGGTGCGGGCGGCGCCACCGAAGCTGGTCTGCGGGTAGGAGCACCGGGACGGCCCAGCATGTCGGCTGCCCCTTCCGGGAGTCGACGCACCCCGCGTTGCTCGCCGGGTCGTCCCAGGGCCGGACCCCGGGCAGGCCGGGTGTCCGCCGGCCGGGAAGCCACCAGCTCGCTGTGCGCCCGGCGCGCGGCGACGGCTTGGGCATGGCGCGCGCGGGCCTGATGATAGGCAGCGACTTCCGCAGCCAAGACGGCCAACGCGGCCAGCAGCATGGCCGTGCCCCCGGCATCTGAACCGCGCACCGACAACGCCCGGACAGCGGCGAGTTGCCAGGCCGCGGTCCGCAACGCCTGCGCCGCACCATCCCACACGGCAGGTTGGCCCACCCGGGGGGTGCGCGCGGCCCGGTCATAGGACTCGGCCACCCCGGCCAGCTGCTGTCGCAGGTCTGCGCTGGCGGGCGTGTCGGGGATGACGTGCGCCAGCGCGGTGAGCACATCGCCCGCCGCATGCGCGATACCACTGCCGTCGCCCAGCCCCGCCGCTAATGCCTGCGCGGCCTGGTCGGCCGCCGCCGTAGCGTTGGTCAGGGCGGCGGATCGTTCGGCGCGGCCCACGCTGGCGTGCTCGGTCGGCTCGGGAGGCACCTGCTCTGGTGGCGCGGGGGCGCTGTCCCACCGCAGCGCCAATTGCGGCAGGGACAGGTCGCGGGCCAAGGTGCGCCCGGCATACCACACCGGCTTGCCATCCGGGCTGATATCGCCGGGCTGGGCGACGGCGTAGCCGACTAATTGTCCGTCGGGGTCATGGCGAGGCCGGACCAGCCTTCACGTTGGTCACCGGCGTCAGTCGCCGGCGTGGGATTGGCTTCACCATTGCTGAACGCCTGCTGCGTGATCAAGGCGCCCGCGTTTTCGCGCACTCCTACGCTGCCTACGACGCAACCCAACCCTGGGGTGCCGACCCGGGCGGGATCACCGCGGTGCTCACCGCATTGGGCGGCGAGGGCGACCGACTTGCCCATGCCGAGGCCGACTTGGCCGACTCCTCAGCCCCCGCCTGGCTGCTCAGCCAAGCCGTCAAGCGTCTCGGAGCCCTCGATGCGCTCGTGATCAACCACGCGTATTCCCAGCTGGGCACGGTCACGGACTTGGACGCCGACACCCTGGACCTGACCTGGGCGATCAACGTACGGGCCTCGTTGCTGCTGGTACGAGCCTTTGCCGAGCAATACCGGCCTCATCCGCACGGCGGACGCATCGTGCTGTTCACCTCTGGCCAGCACCGAGGCCCGATGCCCGCCGAGATCCCCTACGCCGCCACCAAGGGCGCGCTGCACCAGATCACCGCGACCCTGGCCGATGCGCTGGCCGATCGCGACATCACCGTCAACTGCATCAATCCCGGACCCACCGACACCGGCTGGGCCACCCCGCAACAGAAATCCTTCGTCACCCGTCACATGCCCCGCGGCCGGTGGAACACCCCAGCCGAGGCGGCTAACGTCGTCGCACTGCTGCTCTCACCCGACGCCGCGACCATCACCGGCCAGATCATCGACGCCGAGGGCGGATTCCGGCGCTTCACCCCCTGACCTGATCACAAACCCCCGCCCGAACCAACCCACGGCAAGACGCACCACCCACCGTGCGGCCGCAAGTGTGGCGGGCCCAGCCACGAGCCGTGGGCAGGACCGAGCCGGCACACCCCCCGACGATCCACCAGTCCCCGGGGCCAATAGTCAAAGCCATGACCGCCGCACCCTCGAAGGTCCGGACCGCCTGCTGTTGAGGCCGGTTAAAGCACAGACTCGCAATTCAGGCGGCCTTTACCCCCATCGCAGGCCCGCCACCGACACCGCACACGGCGGCGCTCTAGCTGGCCGGACTAGTTCCGCTGACGGGCCGCGTGGAGCTGCGCGGTGGGTGGGCTGGTGCCGCGGCAACCTCTGCAGCGGGTCGATCGTCGGATGGCCGCCTGCTATGCACTCTGGTGCGCTTGGTCGAATGCTTGCTGGATGGACGCCGGGATCCTGCCCCGGTCATTGATGCTGTGGCCATGCTGGCGGGCCCACTGGCGCACGGCTTGGATTTGCTCTCGAGACCGCCCTGTGCCGCTGGTGGGCGGACTGGTTTTGCGTGCCCGGCGGACGGCACCTGTGGTCTTAACCTTTCGGGCGCTTTCGATGAATCCAGCGATGGCGTCATTGAACTCTTTGATGTTGTCGCTGGACAGATCGATCTCGTAGTGTATTCCGTCGACTGCGAAGCTAAACGTTCGCTCCGCCTCTGAGCCGTCGATGTCGTCAATGAACTGTCGGATTACTTTCTGCGCCATGTCGACATTCTCCTTGCGATCCACGTCTTTGGGGATGACCAGAGAGAGTAGCCCTAAGACCAGCCGAGACCCTCATCGGGTATGCAGCTTCGCTGACTTGTGACGCGCTCAGCGCGTTCCCCGACGCGCCAACAGTCTGCGTGATGCCGCCCCGTGCAGACGTCGCGAAATTGAACTCGGCGACCGAGGTGTTGGCGCAATCGACAGGATTACAGCTGCCGACGTTGTTTATACAGATTTTGTCCTTCGCCAGTTGATTTGATCCATTGAACAGGCTCCGAGCTACGGTGGCTCAGGTTGAGTGTCGATGACAGCACCCCGTGTCTGCCACTTACGGTAAGTTGAGCCAAACGCGTTTTGGTGGTCGGCTCGTGTGTCGCTGTCGCCTGACCACTGGATAGCGCGAAGCCGGGGGTCCCGATTCCATCGGGCGCATTCCCCGGCTCACTTCCGACCGTGTCCGCAGACCGGCGCGATGGGGCAGTCTATCTTCCGCGCAGGCCGACTGCGGGATGGTTTGCTGTTTGAGGCATCTGGCTTTGGCCCAGACCGAGGGCGTCACCTGGTGGCAGCGAGGCGGAACTCCAGAAGGCAGCGCTGGTCGGTCAGGTCGGTCACGGTGTCGAGGGTCAGGCCGTGGGCCGAGGCGAGCGTGCGGAACTCGTCGACCCGGCGCTCGCGGCCGCCGAAGATCACGAGCATGGCCAAGTCGAACTCGGTGTTGGCGCGTCGACCGCCAACCGGTTCGATGACCAGAACGCGGCCGGTTGGGTGGACGGCCTCAACGCAACGGCCGAGAATCCGGTGCGCGTGTTCGTCGTCCCAGTCGTGCAGGATGTCGCACAACAGATAGGCATCGGCCCCTTTGGGAAGAGGATCGAAGAAGCTAGCTGCGGTCAGTTGAGCTCGGTCCTCGACAGAGTATGCGCTGAAGGTGCGCCTCGCCCCGGCCGCGGTGGGTTCGAGGTCGACCAGGTGGCCGCGGATCCGCGGATGGACGGCCAGAATCGCGGCGAGGAGTGCCGTGACCGCCGCCGACGTCGACGATGGTATCGAAGCGGGCCCAGTCATAGCCGGCGACGATCTGCGGGATCTGTTCGCGAAATCGATGCGTCATTTGCTGGTCAAACGACTCACACAGGTGACCATAGTGGGCGAGGTCAGCCCAAAAATCCTGCCCGTAGCGCCGAGAGTAGGCGGCGCGGCCGGTGGTGATGCTGTGCAAAAGTTCGACGAACGCCAACTCGGCGCGGCCGCCGGCCATGTCCAGGTGCAGGAAGTTGGTCAGGCCGTTGTCAGCGTCGGTGCACAGAGTCGCGCCGTAGTCGGTGGTCCGGTAACCGGGGGACGCGTGCTCGATGATCCCGAGGGTCGCAAGGTGGCCCAGCAGTACTTCAAGCGCCACCGGTGACACGTTGAGCTCGGTCGCGACTTGCTCAACGGCGGTGCCCTCACCACGCAGTCGGTCCGGCAGTCCCAGGGTTACCGCGACCCGCAGAGCCATCGGTGTGGCCAACCCGGCCAGGTTCCGGATCGCGGCGATGTTCTGTTCGTTCACGAAGGTCAACCGTGGCATGCCTGTCATCCCTGAAGGAGCGGGGCCGGTCAACCCCCGGTTCTTGTCGTTGATCTTTTCTTGTTCGTTCTCCGCCTGTTTTTGGGCAGCGTCGAGTAAGTCATCGGGGTCCAGGATCCGGCCCGTGAGGACCCGACCGCGAAGCAATGCCACGTAGTTAAGGCGCCGCAGGTTAGGTCAAGAACGCAGCGACG
The DNA here is from genome assembly GCA_036378735.1 of Pseudonocardiaceae bacterium. Classification (GTDB taxonomy): domain Bacteria; phylum Actinomycetota; class Actinomycetes; order Mycobacteriales; family Pseudonocardiaceae. The sequence continues at coordinate 21,025 of DASUVX010000178.1, forward strand.
CGGCGTGTCGGTGCAGGTTGGATGCGGTGTGGCGTTTGAGGTGCGGGCATTTCGCCGTTGGCCTGCTGTTGTCGCCGCCTGGGATCAGG
>DASUVX010000179.1:0-41302 GCA_036378735.1 Pseudonocardiaceae bacterium
TCGACTACCGTGGGGCGTCCCAGCTCGGCGGAGACCATCCGGGCCACCAGCGGGATCCGGGAGGACCCGCCGACCAGCAATACCGCGCTGAGCTCCGCGGGCGAGACCTGGGCCGAGGCCAGGGTCCGCGACAGCGCACCGATGGTCGACTCGATCGACGCGCGGATCAGATCCTCGAAATCCGCCCGGGTGATGCGCACGTCGAAATGCCGGCCGGGCAAAAACACCGGGACGACGGTCTCGGTGTCCACCGACAGCGCCTCCTTGGCTGCCACGCAGTCCTGGCGCAGCCGGGCCAGCGCCACCCCCGTCTGCGGATCGCCCAGGTCCAGCTCGCTCAGCGCGCCCTCGGCGGCATGGTCGACGTAAGACAGGATCGCCTCGTCGAAATCGACCCCGCCGAGGCGCTCGATGCCCTCCGGGGTGCCGAGAATCTCCACCCCGCCGGGTTGCTTGCGCAACACGGTGGCGTCGAAGGTTCCCCCGCCCAGGTCATAAACCGCGACCGTCTGCCCATCGTCGAGCAGGCGGGAGGCGGCGTAGTGCGCCGCGGCGGCTTCCGGTTCGGTCACCAGGGGCGGGTTGTCCAGGCCGGCGTACTGCGGCACCTCCTCGAACAGTGCCCGCCGAAACGGGCCCCAGTTGGCCGGATGGGTCAGCAACACCCGCTCGGGGGGCTCCCCCTCGGCCTTGACCACCTTCTCGATCACGTCTCGCAGCAGGGTGCCCAGCAGCTCGGTGACTTCGAACGGCCGGCCGCCGAGTATCACCGGTGTCGGGTTGCCCAGCCGGCGTTTGATATCGCGGCCGACCCGGTCCGGACTGCTCACCGCGCGCAGGCCGGCGGCTTCCCCGGTGAGCAGGACGCCGTCCTCCCGGAGGTAGACGGCCGCCGGTATGACGACCGAGCGATCACCGAGGGTGACTACTTTGACGCGGTCGGCAGCAGCGGTCGCGGCCGCGACGAACGTCGTGCCGAGGTCTACCCCGAGGCTGTAGCCCACCGCTCCTCCCTGACTGAGCTGCTAATAGTAACTTGCCGTGACGCGTAATGATCGACACTTCTGAGTAGTGCTGGGAAAGCCAGAAACTCTTGGACCGCAACCCCGGATGAGCGGGCAAGCTGGTGAGATGGTCATCCCCGTCCGGGACGTCAACCCGGTGCAGCGCACCCCGTGGGTCACCTACTCGCTGATTGCGCTGAACTTTGCGGTCTTCCTGCTCACCCCGGCCTCGGCGATCACCGTGTCCGGGATGGACAGCCTGGCGCAGACCTGCCAGCAGCGGGCGTTCTTCGATCATTACGCAGCGATCCCTGTCGAGCTGTTGCACAACCAGCCGCTGCCGGTGGTGGCCGATGGTGACGTCGGGGTCGGCCCGCGGGGCCCTGGGTGCATCCTCACCGAGCCCAGCTACCACAAGAGCCCGGTGGTCTCGGCGCTGACGTCGCTGTTCCTGCACGGCGGCTGGCTGCACATCCTCGGGAACATGCTTTTCCTGTGGATCTTCGGGAACAACGTCGAAGACCGGTTTGGCCGGTTGCGGTACCTGCTGTTCTATCTGGCGTGCGGGATGCTGGCCACCTACGGCTTCGCGCTGGCCAACCCAGACTCAGCCGAGGCGCTCATCGGCGCCTCCGGCGCCATCGCCGGCGTGCTGGGCGCATACCTCATCCTGTACCCGCGCGCGCGGGTATGGAGCCTGGTGCCGTTCTTGCTGTTCATCCCGCTGCGGCTGCCCGCCTGGGTGGTGCTCGGCCTGTGGTTCTTGCTGCAGTGGGTCTACACCGCCGGTTACGCCGTATCCCAGGCGGGATCGGTCGCCTACCTGGCCCACGTGCTGGGTTTTCTGGCCGGGGTACTGGTGGCGTTGGTCATTCGTGGCAGCGAAGGTCGCCGCCAGCAGGTCGCGCGCTACCCCTATTAAGACGTGTTTCCGGCAGCGGCGACCCGCGCCCCGGCCATCAACTCACCCACCGAGCTAGCACAGTGGCGATCTTCCCAATATCCGAGAGGCTGCCGTCTGCGATGGCCATGACCAGGTCGTACGCCTGGTCATGCGGGGCGTTCAGATCTCGGTCGTTGAGGACGTAGAACAGGCGCGTCGCTACCCAGCCAAGCCGCTTGTTGCCATCGAGGAGACCATGGTCGCGAACGATCGAGCAGAGTAGCGCCGCGGCTTTGCCGTCGAGCGTGGGATAGGCGTCCGCACCGTAAACCGTAGCCCGTGTACGCGCCAGTGCAGCTTCGAGCAGCCCGTAGTCACGGACCTGCGGCGGTCGACCAAGGAACGCCTCAGCGGCGACGAGCAAGTCGTCGAGGTCGAGGTACTCGGTCACGCGTCGCCCAAGCGTTCGAGGAGAGCGGCGTCCTCGCTGACGATTCGAGCCAGTGCCGCATCCCGAGTGCGGGTACGGCGGGTGACATACTCGTGAATGGCTGCGCGGGCGACTTCTTGCATGGATCGGTTCTCCCGCTCGGCAGTTTCCCGAAGAGCTTCAGTCTCAGCTTCGGTCAGGCGAAGCGTCATTGCCATACATCATATGGTATCAGGTGATACCACAGGGCTTTGGTGACCCTTGGTAGCTGGATGGCTACTGGCCTGGGGCACGATAGCCGGGTGCCGCACAAGCCAGCTCTACGCCGTACCCGACGATTCTTGGCCGCCGCCACCCTGCTTGCGTTGCCGGTAGCCGGATGTACGGCTTCCTCGGAACAGTCCGCGGGACCGTCGCCGACCGGGCCGCCGTTCAGTTTTCGCGTCCTGACCACGGGTCTGGCGGATCCGTACGAGATCACCTGGGGGGCCGACGGTTTCCTCTGGGTTACCGAGAAGACGGGCAAGCGGGTGACCCGGGTGAATCCCTCGGACGGGTCGAAGACCACCGTGGCCACTATCGCTGACGTGTATTCCACCGAAAGCCAGGACGGCTTACTCGGGATGGCGTTTCCGGCGAACTTCCTGCATGGCAGCAATGACGTCTATCTCGCATACACTTACGACGCCGACCCGGGGCCCGCGGTCGACCGGCGGGCCAAGATAGTCCGCTTCAGCTACGATCCGGCTGCGCGCACCCTGGGTCAGCCGGCGGATCTGATCACCGGTCTTCCGGCGAGCACTGACCACAATTCGGGGCGTCTGCTGGTCGGTCCGGACCAGAAGCTCTACTACTCAATCGGCGACCAGGGAAACAACCAGTTCCAACGCTACTGCAACCCGATACGCGCGCAGGACACGCCCACCGCCGATGACGTCCGCACCCGGAATTGGGCCACCTACGTCGGCAAGACCCTACGGATGAATCCCGACGGCAGCGTGCCGGCAGACAACCCGGTGATCAGGGGAGTGCGCAGCCATATCTATTCATACGGTCACCGGAACCCGCAGGGCCTGGTCTTCGGGCCGGCCGGCCGGTTGTTCTCCGCCGAGCACGGCCCCAAAGCAGACGATGAGATCAATCTCATCCAGGCCGGCAAGAATTACGGCTGGCCATACGTGTCCGGTTTCCGCGACGACGAATCTTACGTCTATGCGAACTGGTCCGCATCGACCAACCCACCGTGCGCCGGACTGCACTACAACAATTTCGAGATCCCGCCGTCGGTGCCCCAGCAGCGGGAGACGGCCTGGAATAGCCCGGACTACACCGAACCCCTCAAGACGCTCTATACGGTTCCCAATGGATACAACTTCCAGGATCCGGCCTGCGGTGACCAGGCATACATCTGCTGGCCGTCGATCGCACCTTCCAGTATCGATTATGTGCCGGCAGGGGAAGGTATTTTCGACGGCTGGCGCAACTCCCTGCTGGTGACGAGCCTGAAGAACGGGGCGCTTTACTGTTTACGGCTCACCCAGGACGGCGGTTCGGTGCAGGGTGACATCACCCAGTTCTTCAAGACCACCAACCGGTACCGGGATCTGGCCCTGAGTCCGGATCACCGGACCGTCTACATCGCCACCGACACCAACGGCCTGGCCGGGCCGAAGTTCGGACCGCCCACGGAGAAACTCGCCAACCCAGGCTCGATCCTGGCGTTCACGTTCACCGGAGCCGGCTGAAGGGCTGTTCCCGACGGCCTACTGCTCGAGCCCGGACCGCCGCTGCCCGCGTTCTATCCGCGCGCAATGTACAGATCACGGAGCAGGCTGGTCTCCAGCTCCATGTCCGCGACTCTGGCCTTGACCACGTCTCCGATGCTGATCAAGCCGGCCAGCTCGCCTCGCTCGACGACCGGCACGTGACGGTAGCGCGACGCGGTCATCTGTTGCATCAGCCGCGCGATGTCGTCCTGCGGAGAGCACGTGGGAACATTGCGCGACATCACATCGGTGACCCGCCTGGTCAATAATTTGGCACCGTACTTTCCCAGCGCACGGATGATGTCGCGTTCGGTGAGCGTGCCGATGAACGGTCGCTGCCCCAGGTCGTCGGGAACGACCAACGCCCCGATCTGTGGGGGCCCATTGAGCCGGCCTATCGCCTCGGCGATGGTCGCGTCAGCCTCGATGGTCTCGACAGATCGGCCCTTCGACTTCAGGATCTCCTCGACCTTCATCAGTCCCTCCCAATGCCACTGGTACTCCTATGGTCCCTCGTACCGGGGCCGCCCAACAGGGAAGATGTCCAGGATCTTTGTGATGCCGACCTCAACTCCCGCCGGAGACGCCATCGCCACGCCGCCCGGCCGTTCTGCGCTGCGACGTGCGTCACGGCGTACCTACCGGCCGACCATGCACATGTTCACCCGGCTCGTTGTCGCCCTGTTTTTCAGTACCGGCCTCACCGCCTGCACCAGCCGGCCGTCAGGGCCGGCTGCCGACCTCACCCCGGTGTTGAGCAACGCGCATCCCTGCGTCAGCACAGGCAGCGTCACGTTCAGCTGCGCGACATTGACCGTTCCGCTCGATCACGCCGCGCTACATCCGGGGCCGCCCTCCGCCGGTCAGTTGACGCTGCAGGTAGCGATGGCCGATAACGCGGACGCACCGCGCGGCGTGCTGATCTTCCTCACCGGCGGTCCCGGCCAGCCGGGAGTGCCGTTCGCGCCGAGCGTGGCCAACCTGCTGTTCGAGCCCTCGGTGGTGCACGACTACCGCCTGGTACTCATCGACCAGCGCGGCACCGGCGCGGGGGCATTGCTGTGCCCGCAACTGCAACACGTGATGGGCAGCTCCGATCTGACCGTGCCCCCGACCGGGGTGGTGGCTGCCTGCGCCCAGGCGATCGGGCCGGCCCGGCAGTTCTTCACCACCGCCGACACGGTTGCCGACCTCGATGCGCTACGCCAGGCGATGGGCGTGGACAAGGTCAGCATCGACGGGGTGTCCTACGGCACCTTCGTCGCCGAACGCTACGCAATCCTGCACCCGGACCGGGTCTCCCGTTTGGTGCTGGATTCGGTTGTCCCGCACGACGATCTGGATCCGCTGGAACTGGCGGCCATCGACCGCACCGCCGAGGTGCTGCGGATGGTGTGCCGGGAGAACGGGTGCCCGACCGATCCGGCGCAGGAGCTGTCCACGGTGGTGCAGGCCCGCCATGACGGCCCCGAGCTGCTCGACACCCTCACCGGGCTGACCATCGGCACGCCGCAGCTGGGCGACGTCCCCGCCGCGTTGCACGACGCGGTAGGCGGCGACTACACGAAACTGGAGGAGATCATCGCCGCCGAACATCGCGATCAGGCGGCCACTGCCCAGGAACTGAGCCAGGGTCTGCATGCCAGCACGTTGTGCGAAGATCTGCGCGGGCCCTGGGGTGACGCCACCACGCCGGTGTCCGGCCGGGCCGCCGCCACCCAGCGCGCGGTAGCCGCCCTGCCGGAGGCAGCGGTCTTTCCGTACGACCGGGCCACCGCGGCCGGCAACGGCATCGCGGTGACGTGCGAGCAGTGGCCGTCGACGCCGGTGGTCGGGTTCCCTGCCGGCCGCGACCTACCGGCGGTCCCGGTACTGCTACTGGCCGGTGACCACGACCTGTCGACGCCGTTGCCGTGGGCCCAGCAGGAAGCCGCGCACGCGCCCCGAGGCCAGCTCGTCATCATCCAGGGCTCCGGCCACTCCACCCAGTCCAGCAACGCCCCGACGGCCCGCGCCACCGTCTTCCTTACCCAGCCCTGACACAAACCCCCGACATGGAGACATATCGGGGTGAAACACGCCCTTGAAACCCCGATATGTCTCCATGTCGGGGGCGGGGGGTTGGAGAGTTAGTGGGGGTGTTGGGAGTGTCGGTGGTCGGTGTGGGAGTGCGAGCCGGAGCCGTCAGATTTGTGCGGCGGGGGTCCGAAGTGGGCGGTGGCCAGTGTGTCGCCGCGGCCGTCGGTCAGCCTGGCGGTGGCCAGAGTGTGTCGATCGACAGGGGCTGGGCCCCCCCACGCGCCGTGCCCGTGGTTGAGGGGGAAGGTGCCGACTCGCACGGCTGAGCCATCCTGCCGGACCACATCGCAGTGCACCGTGTTGCTGGCGGTACCTCCGTCGAGTGACAGATAGATCCAGGACGGGGTGCCGGGGTAGACGTAGGCGTTCCCGATCTGGTGTTCCGCGGTGGTCAGTGGTGCGTACATGACGGTCCGCTCACCGGCCTGAGCGTCGACGCCGGCCGGTGCACCGTTGCCGTTCGAGTAACCGAGGACCCATCCGCCGGCTAGCGCGACGGCGACCAGCCCCGCGGCAGCGAGTATCCACCACCGCCGCCGGCCGCGCGGCGCCGGCAGCGCCAGCGCGCTGATCACCCGCTGCTCGAACCCGGCGGGTGGCTCCGCGGCCGGCAGCAGCTCCACCAGCCGGTCGGCCGTGCCCGCCAGTGCGGATACCGTGTCCTGGCAGGACGTGCAGCGCTCCAGGTGCGCGAGCGCGTCGGCGCGCTCGTGGCAGGGCAGCACGTCGAGGGCCAGCTCCGCGGCGACCTCCCGGCACTGCTGGCAGGTCAGCTCAGCCATGATCGGCCCGCGGGACGGGTAGCACGGCGTGCAGCTTGGTCATGGCGGCGCGGATGCGTGACTTGGCGGTGCCCACCGGGACGTTCTCCGCGTCGGCGATCTCGCGGGCGGTAAGCCCGTGTACCGCGGCCATCACCACGGCTCTGGCCTGCTCGGGCGGCAGGGTGGCCAGCGCGGTGCGCAGCTGCGTGGACGTCTCGCTGGCCAGCGCCCGGCGCTCGGGGCTGTCGGTGATGGCCGCAATGAGCGGCAGCAGGTCTTCGGGGTCGATAGGCGCGGGGCGCTGGACGCGCGCAGCGTCCACCGCGAGGTTGTGCACGATGCGGGTCAACCAGCTACGCACCGATCCTCGTCGCGGGTCGTAGAGCCCAGCGTGTCGCCAGGCGCGCTCGAAGGCTTGCTGAGCGATATCTTCGGCCAGACCGCGGTCGCCGACAACGGCGAACGCCACACCGAACACCATCGGCTGGAATCGGCGGACGAACGCCACCGCCGCCTGCGCGTCCCCGGCGCCCAGGCCGGCCAGCAGCATGTCGTCGCACGTCCGCGCCGCGGGTGCCCAGCGGATGGACCTATCGCCCATTACACACCTACCTCGATCCGGATCCGGCGCCCGGAGGCTGGGCGGTGAGGGTGGCGAGGGCGGCGTCGAGAACTTCGAGGGTGGGTCGTCGGTCAGGGTCGCGGTGCAGGCAGGCGTCGATGACGGTGGCGACGTCGCGAGGTAGCCGGCGCCGGGCGCGGATCTTGGGTGCAGGCTGGGCCTGCTGGACGTGGCAGTGCGACAGCGTCGAGCCGGTCGACAGGGACACGTCGGGGAGGTCGAAGGGCTGGGTTGCGGTGGCGGCTTCGTAGAGCACCAGACCGATACCCCAAACGTCGGCGGGCGGCCCGAGGTTGCCGCCGGTGATTTGCTCGGGTGCCATGTAGCCGGGCGTGCCGATACCTGCGGGGCAGCGGCCTGGCGGCCGGGCCAGGCTCAGGTCGATCAAGCGGGCGACGCCCTGGCTGGCGATGATGTTGCTGGGTTTGATGTCGAGGTGCAGGTAGCCGCGGCTGTGCAGGTAGCGCAGTGCCGAGCACAACTGCTGGCCCAGGTAGCTCAGGTCCGCGGCGCCCAGTTTCGCGGGACGCCTATGCCCGGGCGGGCGGCTGTCACCGTCAAGTAGGTAGCTCAGGGTGGCGCCGGTTAGGTTTTCCAGGACCAGCAGCGGTGGCTGCCCGTCAGGCCGGGTGATGTAGTCGTAGGCGCGCACCAGGTGCGGGTGAGACAGCGACAGCAGCAGCCGCGCTTCGCGTTTGAGGTGGCGCCGGGCCGAGGCGTCGGTGGCGGCACCGGGTCGCAGCGTCTTGACGAAACACCGGCAGTAGCGCTGCGCACTCCAGGCCTCGTAGCAGTCCAGGTCCTCCCCGCGGCGGACGTGCTCGACCACCACGTATCCGGGTGCGAGCTGGTGCCCCGGCGGATGCGGTGCCGGCTCGTCGGCAGTCAGATCGGGGGTCATAGCGGTTCCGGCTGAAGGCGGGGCTGGTGGTGTAGCCGGTAAAGCTGCGCGTAGCCCGGATTGCTGAACAGCAGGTCGTCGTGGGTGCCGGCACCGGTGATCCGTCCGCGGTCGAGGTACAGGATCTGGTCGGCATCGGTCACGGTGAGCAGGTTATGCGAGATGATCAGCGTAGTGCGCCCGGTCATCAGCCGGCGCATCGGCGCCAGGATGCGCTGGGCGGACGCGGCGTCCAGCCCGGTGGTCGGCTCATCGAGCAGCAACACCGGGGCATCACGGATCATGGCTCGGGCGATGGCCAACCGCTGGCGTTGACCTCCCGACAGTAGCCGGCCCCGTTGCCCGATCCGGGTGTCATAGCCCTCGGGCAAGGCGCTGATGAACTCGTGGGCGTCCGCCGCGGTGGCCGCGGCCACGACCTCGGCGCCGGTGGCGTCGGGCTTGCCCCACAAGATGTTGTCGCGGATGGTGCCGTCGAAGACCAGCGTCTCCTGCAATACCGCCGCCATGTTGCCACGCAGGCTGGCCAGCTCCAGGTCCCGCAGGTCGACCCCGTCGAGGGTGATGCGGCCGGTGTCCGGGTCGTAGAACCGCAGCAGCAGTTTGCCCAGCGTGGACTTGCCGGCCCCGCTCGCGCCGACGAGCGCAACCTTCTGGCCCGGCAGCACCGTGAAGCTGATGTTCTCGAGGGTGGGGCGGGTGGCGCCGGGATAGCTGAAGGTGACGGCGTCGAAAACCACGCTGCCGTGGACTTCGCCGGGCGGCACCGCCTGCGCATCCGCGCGGTCCTGGATCTCGGGCTGGTGGTTGAGCAGGTCGATGATGCGCTCGGCGCTGGCGCTGGCGGCGTAGACCGTGTTGGACAGCCGGCCGGCGCCCCGGATCGGGCTGTAGAGCCTGGTGAGGTACGTCACGAACACCAGCAGCCCACCCAGCGTGATCCGATCGTGTTGCAGCGCCCACACGCCCACTCCCACCACCAGCACCACCCCGACGACCTCCAGCAACTCGATCAGCGGCCGGAACAACGCCTCCAGCCGGGTCGCGGCCATCTCCGCGGCGAACCGGCCGAGGTTCTCCCGGTGGAAGCGCTGTGTCTCGGCCGCCCGGCGGTCATAGGCCTGCACCAGGGCGGCGTTGCCCAAGCTTTCCTCGGCTACTGCGGTGACCGAGCCCGACAGCCGTCGCTGTTCCCGGGAGGCCTCCTTGATCCGGGCCGAGAAATACCGTGCGCCCAGCGCAAACGCCGGCGCGGCGATCATCGACGCCAGGGCGAGCTGCCAGTTCAGGTAGAACAGCGCGCCGGTGAACAGCACGATCTCCGCCCCGTATGACAACGTCCGGGTGACGCCGGAGAGCACCAGCTGCTCGATCGCGTCGATATCGCCGGTCAGCCGGGACAGCGTGTCCCCGAGCTGTCGGCGGTCGAAGAAGTCCACCGACAGCCGGTGCAGGTGGTCGAACACCCGGGTGCGCAGGTCGAGCACGAACCGCTCACCCAACCAGGTCGACAGCACATCATCCGAGAACGACCCGACGCCCTGGAGGATCGCGATCCCGAAGTAGGCGGCCGCGATGGGCGGGAAGGCGTGGAAGTTCCGCGGCACCAGCACGTCATCGATCAGGAGCTTGAACATCCAGATCTGCGCGGTGTCCATCAATGGCCCGACGCAGACCAGAAATAGGCTGACCAGCAGCCGACCCCGGTACGGTCGGGTCGACGGCCAGAACCGGCGAAAAATCGCCCCGAGACTTATTCGGGGCGCGAGCGTCACTGCTGTTGGTGTTCCCGTCTCGGGACTCCGCTCGGGGAATCCATCCTGCCGCTTCGCCACCGAAGGCCAATCCCCGCCCTAGCGAACGACGAAGGCCCACCCGGCCCCGACTCCGGGCAGACCTGCACTCAACTTGTTGCCTTACCGTCTACCAGCAGTTAGCAGCCCCGACTGCCACGGCGGCGACTGCCACGGCGACGGCTGCCACGGCGGCGGCCACTACGGCGCCGACCGCCGCCGCTGTTGCGGCCCCCGCCCATTTCACAGCGAGCCCGGTCGAACGGCTCAAAGTAACCGTTCACGATTTACCCTCCCGTCGGTCCATATTTACCTGAGCGACGTTTCCGCTCAACCCATCAGTACGGAAAACGTGCATACGGGGATTACCGGACCCATTAGGAACACCCGAACGGCGCAACGATGCCGCCGGTGCAGCCCGGCGCAGCGAACGGCGTGGTGTCCAAGTGCCCGATAGATTGCGTCCAAGCGGCCGATTATCGGAAATGGAGGATCCCCGGTGATTAGCTGGCAGCCGCACCGATCACCGTCAGCGCGCGTGCTGGCGGCAGTGCTGATGACGGTGTTGATGCTCGGCGGGTGCGGCCCGAATCCCCCCGGACCCGCCGCGAATCCCCTCGGACCACCCGGGACCGGCGCTGCCGGCGCGTTGCCCCGAGCTGACCACGTGGTGATTGTCGTGTTCGAGAACGAGGACTACCAGCATGTCATCGGTGCCGCGGCCGCGCCCTATCTCACGTCACTGGCCCACGCCGGGGCCAACTTCACCGACGCCCACGGCGAACGGCACCCCAGCCAACCCAACTACGTGGCCCTGCTGTCGGGTTCCACGCAAGGCGTCACCGACGACTCCTGCCCGCAGGACTTTCCAGATCAGCCCAACCTGGCACGCCAACTGCTCGACAGCGGCCGCAGCTTTGCCGGGTACTCCGAAGACCTACCGAGCGCCGGATTCACCGGCTGCTTGTCAGCAGATGACCGCTACACGCGCAAACACAACCCGTGGGTCGACTTCGCCAATATCCCCGCTAACGCGAACCTGCCGCTGTCCGCGCTGCCCACCGACCTCGCCGCGCTGCCTACCGTCGCCATCGTGATCCCCGACCTGTGCCACGACATGCACGACTGCCGGGTGGCCACCGGTGATGCCTGGGCACAGCAGCACTTGACCGGTTACCTCGACTGGGCCCGCACCCACAACAGCCTGCTCATCGTCACCTTCGACGAGGACGATGACACCGCCGCCAACCGCATTCCGACGGTGTTCGCAGGTCCCATGGTTCGAGCGGGTGACGTGTCCAGCCGTATCGACCACTACACCATCCTGCGCACGATCGAGGACATGTACCAGCTCCCCCCGCTCGGCGCCGCCGCCGCGACGCCACCCATCACCGGCATCTGGGCACCGTAAAAGCAAGTCAATCCGTGCACCGCAGCCAGCCGTCGATACCAGCCAGCAGCCGGCGGACTACTTGCGCCGGCGCCGCGGAGGCGCACACTGCCTGCCGGGCGAGATCTGTCAGCGCTTGGTCGTCGAATCCGTGTATGCCACGCAGGATTTCGTATTGACCGACCAGGCGGGTGCCGAAAATTAGCGGATCGTCCGCCCCCAATGCGACCGGAACTCCGGCTCGCTGAAATGCGTCGACCGGTACCTGCGCCAGCGTGGAGAATATTCCGAACGGGGCATAAGAAGTGGGACAGATCTCCATGGTGACCCTATTTCGGGCCAGGATCCCCAGAGTGCTCGGGCTCGTTGCCGCAGTGATCCCATGGCCTATTCTGCTGGCGCCGAGCAGCTCTACACATCGGCGCACATGCAAATGGTCCAGGTAGAAACCCGCGTGGGGCGTCACGAGTAGGCCGGCATCCCGCGCGATACGGGAAGCGCCAACGAAGGTGTCCGGATCGCCCAACCGCTCGTCATTGGAGATGCCGAAGCCGACGACTCCCTGGTCGGCGTACCGGGCCGCAACCCGGGCGACACGTTGCGCCCGCTCCGGCGCAGCCGCCCAACTCACCGCGAGCACCAGGCCGATCCCGACACCGACCGCGCGGGCCGCGTCTCGGCAGCCGTCCACCATCATTTCGACCGCTGGATCCAGGCCTCCGAGATACTCCTCGTACGAACTCGGGTCGACTTGCAACTCCAACCATCCGGAGCCTTCCGCGGCATCGTCTTCGGCGGCTTCCCGGATGATCCTGCGTACGTCATCCGCGGACCGAATGGTTTGCCGGGCCGCGTCGTACTGCCCCTGGAAATCCGACCAGTTGCGGTGGCCTTGGCGCAGCCCCTGGTCAGTATCTTCGTTAACCAGCGAAGAAGGGAGGCTGATACCGTATCCGTCGGCAAGCTCGCGTATCGTCGTGCGTCGGGCCGAGCCGGTGAGATGCAGGTGCAGATGCGCCTTGGGAAGCGTCCGCAGTTCGCGCACAACCGAAAGTATGGCATCTGGCGATCACCGCTATTCGCCGGGCTCTGCGCGCGGTGAGGTGATCCCGATACCATCGAAGGACCGAGCGGAGGTCGGATGGCGACGATTGAGCTGACCAAGGAGAGCTTTTCTGACGTCGTGGGCGGCGCCAAATTGGCGCTGGTCGACTTCTGGGGACCGCGGTGCCGGCTGTGCCGCGCGTTCGAACCCGTTTTCGAAGAAGTATCGCAACGTCACCCAGACGCGGTGTTCGGCAAAGTCGATGCGCAGACACACGGCCAGCTCGCCGCCATGTTCCGGGTCATGTCCCTGCCTACCCTCGTGATCGTCAAAGAAGGCTTCGTGATCTATGCCAGGTCGGGCGCCTTATCGCAGGAGGATCTGGAAGACCTTCTGAGTCAGGCCCGGGCACTGGACATCGACGGGGTGCGCACAAGACGCGCCGCCCGTCGCGCAACGGCATAGAACCGGGATCGGACTCTCCTCCGAGCATCGGACGTGACGCTCAGTACGCCGCGAGCGTCACCACCAGCACGTCCCGGAAGGCCGGAGCGTCCGTGTCGACCGGCCGGATCGGGCTGACGCTGTGCCAGGTCCGCCGATCGTCACCCACGAGAAGTGTTCCCGGTTCGCTCAAAGTAGTGGTGAGCACTTCCCGCCCGTCCGGATCGAACACCGAGCTCTGCCCGCCGGCGGCGTTGCGGCGGGCGACCAACAGTGACGAGACCAGCGTGACACCGTCTTGGTGCCGCCCTTCGGGGGTTGCGTCGCCTCGACTGTCAGGCGAACTCACCACCCGGAACGGGTGTACGTGCACGGTCCATTGAGGCGCGTCCTCGATCCCCGCGGCGATCTCGCGCAGCAGCGGCAGCAGGGCATCCAGGACGGGATCGGCGACGAAAGCGTCGGTCAAGGGGTCGAAATCACGGCCAGCGTCGGGGAACAGCCGGTTGGTGTTGGTCGGCTGCCGGAACTCTGCATGCGGTAGCAGGCGCCGCGTTCCGTCCCCGGCGAGGATGAACTGCCCGTAGCGACGCATCCGGCGCGTGCCGGCTGCTGCCGCGTACTTATCCGGCTTCAGATCCTCCCAGTGCGCGGCGAATCGAGCCCATCGCGCATGGTCCGACCGCAGACGCTGGCACACGGCGGCCGCCGGTATCACATGCGCGCCCGTCGAGGTCAAGGCGGTACGAGCGTCGTCGACATGATCCACCTCAACGACGCCCCTAGCCCCTCCGCGACCGTCTGCCAGTGAGTCGAGCTCAGTGCTCAGATCCCCCATCCCACCCGCCTTCCCCAGGCCGACCATGGTGTCCACTCCCGCCATCGAGGACAGCGGCATGGCGGCAGCCGCGAGGCAACATGATTACCGACACGGCCCGAGAACGCTCGTGCAGGGTTTGCCGGCAGGTGGCAGGGGAACAGGTTCGCATGCCGCTTCGACGAATCGCCCGGCCCGCAGACCGAGGTCGAGGAGCGCGGTGCCAAGTGTTGACGCGCTGAGCGACCATGTCGGGCGAAATCTGGGTCGAGCCGGTCGACGACGAGGCGGCGTTCTGGGACGACCGCTCGGTCGTGCTGGAGTGCCTGCGGGAAACACCCCCGCGGATTCCCGCGTGGTACGGGTACGACGCGGTCGGCTCGCAGCTGTGGGAGGAGCTTTCGAGGCTGCCGAGCTACTACCTGACGCGGGCGGAGTTCGCGCTGCTGGAGCGGCACGCCGGCGAGATCGCCGACCGGCTCGGACCATGCGTGGCGGAGCTGGGCAGCGGCAGCGCCAAGAAGACGCGGCTGCTGCTGTCCGCGTGCCTGCGGCGCCGCCCGACGACGTACCTGCCGATCGACGTGAGTCGGGAGATGCTGGAGCACAGCGCCACGGCCCTTCCCGCCGAGCTGGACGGGCTGGCGGTGCACGGGCTGTGGGGCCGGTACGAGGCCGGGCTGTCGTACCTGCGCTCGGCCCGCAGCATGCCGTTGACCGTGGTGTTGCTGGGCAGCAACATCGGCAACACCACGTTGGCCGAGCGGGCCGCGCTGGTCGGCGACATCGCGAACACGCTCGAACCGGGCGACCGCTTCCTCGTCACGGCGGACCTGGTCAAGCCGGCGCCCGTGCTGGACGCGGCCTACAACGACCCGCCCGGGGCGACGGCCCAAGCTCGTTTCCGGCTCAACCAGCTCGCTCATTTCAGCCGGCGCTTCGACGGCGACGTGGTGCTGCACCGCTTCTACCCGCGAGCCCACTACGTACCCGAGACCATGACCGTCGAGGGGCATCTGTACGCCACCGAGGACCAGACGGTCACGCTGCGGGCCCTGGACCAGACGCTGACCCTGCGCTGCGGCGACCGCATTTGCCACGGCCACTCCGTGAAGTTCCACCGGCCGGAGTTTGTCGACGCGATGTGCGCCTTCGGCTTCGAGCTGGACGCCGAGTGGATCGACGCCGTATGGCAGTACGGGCTGTTCCTTTTCGTACGCCGGTAGCGCGGCGCGGTCGCAGCCTCAAGCTAACCCAACTCAGATCTATAAGTAGCGTTTGGACAGCTCCGCCAGCTCCGGGTCGCCGCTGGCGAGCAGCTCCCGCAGCGAGGCCAGCTCGGCCTCGGCCGAGTCCATTCCGGCCCGATGCAGCGCCGAGCGCCATGATTCGGGATCGTCGGCGGCGGCCAGCAGATCAGCCAGCACCGTCCGGCCCGCGTGTAGCTCTCCCAGCCGGTCGAGGTACTTCGGCCAGCGCAGCATGATCTGGACCAACCGGGCGACCGACTTGCCGTGTACGACCATGCCGTCGACGTCGGTCGGCAGCTGGTCGGTGCGGCTTTCGACGCCGAGGTAGAACCGCCACAGGTTGAGGAAGCGCTTCATCTCCCGCGGGTTGCGCCGGGGCAGCTCCAGCATGGCGTCGCGCAGCGCGTCGGACACCTCCCTGATCGTCTCGATCCGCTCCACGGTGCCGGCCACGGCGGCGGCCGTGGCGGCGGTGGTGACTGCATCGACCGGCGGCGGCGCCGTAGCCGTGGCGGCAGCCGCGGTGCTGCCGACGAGGGACAGTGCCGGCTCGGCCGCCGTCGCCTGCTGCGGGTACGGCGGTCCGGCCGGCTGGGGGACAGCCACCGCGCTGGGCAGGGGCGACCCGTTTGGCGGCTTCGCCGGTCCAGCCACAGTGGTCGGCGCACCCTTCGGTCGGGGTGGGATCGGCGGGGTGACCAGCGCGGCGGCGTACGCGCTCACGGCCTCGTCGGGCAGCCGCGGCAGCCGGATCGGCAGATCGACGATCTTCTCCATGAACCGCCAGCCAATGTCGCCGAGGTTGGCGTAGGTGATCGGTCGTTCCTCGATCCGGCGGCGGATCGCGTCGTGGCTTACCTCGAGATGCGCCGCGATGGTGGCCGGATCGAGGGCGACCACGAAGATGCACTCCCCGAATGCGTTGTTCATGAACAGGTTGATCGCCTCGATGGTCGAGCTGACGATCTCCGAGGAGCAGCGGTCCAGGTCGTCGATGAACACCACGATCGGCTCCTCAGCGGTGGCCAGCCGCACGATGTGCCGGACGTCGTGCTGGATCAGATAGAGGTAGCCGGCCTCGCTCTCGTACAGCGGATCACGAGCGTCGGGGGAGCGCTTGCGGCCGTTCGACGACGCTCCGGTCGGGCCGCTGAGCACCTCTGGCGGAAGCACCTGCTTGACCGTGCCGCGCAACGCCGTCCAGGCCACCTTGGCCAGCAGGCCGACCAGCGGGAAGCCGACCAGCAGGCCGGCGAGCAGCCGCTGCAGGTGCTGGCTCCACAGCAGGTAGGCCTCGCCGACCAGCGCGGCGACGATGACCGCGAGGCACAGCACCGCCAGCATGATCCCGGCCGGTGACCGCGGGACCAACGACTTGAGGATCCGCCGGCGCATCACCTCTGGATCGGTGCGCCGCAGGTTGAGATCGAACCACAGTTTCTCGCGGTCCTCCGGAGGCAACCGGTGGGTGATGCTGGTGAGCAGCTCGCGCGCCAGCCCGGCCCACAGCTCCTCCCTGGTGGGATACATCCACGGGCTGAACCAGACCGAGATGCGGGTGCGCTCGCGTGGCCCGTCGAGGCCGAGCTCGCTGAGCCGGCAGCCCAGCCCGTCGATCATTGCCGCTTTGCGCCGCTCGAAGCGCCGCCAGGCTCCCCACGCCGAAAGCCGGCCGCGGTCCTTGGGGTCGTCCCAGACCAGCTGGTAGGTCGCCCGTCTCGGCTCTGTCCAGCCGACGTCGGGCTGGTCGGGGTCTAGCCGGGCCCGCAGTTGGGTGAGCACGCTGGTCTTTCCGTAGCCCCACGGTCCGTGCACGCCGACCACGATCGGCGGCGCGGTATCGGGGTCGGTGAGGAAGCCATGCAGGGCATCAACCATCGCCCGCCTGCCAAGCGTATCGGCGGTGCTCGGCCGGTCGGAGACGATGTGGGTGCTCGGCCGCGCACCGCTGGACACCGTCGAGATGTAGCTGCGGGTCGACAGATCCCACAGCCGGACCTCTCCGTCGTCACTCGCACTGGCCAGCACCGGCCGGCCGTTGAGCTCCGCACCGGCGAGCGCGCGCACCGTGCCCTGGTGGCCGCGCAGCTCGCCGACACTCTCCCGGCTCACCGGGTCCCACAGCCGGACCAGGCCGTCCTGGCCGCCGGCGGCCACCAGCACCTGCCTGCCGACGTGGATCGCGGCCAGCGCCCGTGCCGGCTGGCGGTGGGAGCCGGCCAGCTCGCCGAGCAGCTCACCGCGGTCCGGATCCCACAGCGTTACTCCACCACTGGACAGCGCGCACGCCAGCCGGATCCCGGCGGGCAACGGTACGGCCGCCAGCGCGGTGACGCCGCCGCGGCCGGCGTGGTCCAGCTGTGCCAGCTGCCGGCTGTCGCCGGTGGCCGGCCCGGCGGTTTCCCACAGGATCGCCTTACCGTCGGTGCCACCGCTGGCCACGACATGGCGCCCACCGTCGCCCCCGGCCAGGGTGGTCAGCGCACCGACCTCCCCCTCGTGGCGGCCCAGCACGACGCCCTCGCCGTCGGAGTCCACCGGCCAGAGCCGGACGGTCCCGTCGGCGCCGCCGCTGACCAGCCGGCGCTCGTCGTCCACCACGGTCGCCGCCAGCGCCCACACCTCGCCGCGGTGACCAGTGAACACCCGCTTCGAGTCGTCACCGTCCACCGGCCACACCCGGATCGTGCCGTCGGCGCCGCCGCTGGCCACCAGCGGCGAGTCAGCAGGGCCGAACCCGCCGGCAGCCGGCACCGTGGTCAGCGCGCGGATGGTCGAGGTATGCCCGCGCAGGCTCCGCTCGACGATTCGAGTGTCCAGGTTGGTCAGCTGCATGGTGCCGTCCACACCGCCGCTGGCCAGCAACGTCCGGTCGGGCAGCGCCACCGAGGACAGCGCCCATACGGTGCTGGCCCCGGCGAGCAGCAGGCTCTCGGTCCGGTAGGTGGTCGGGTCGGCCAGCTGGATCGTGCCGTCGACACCGCCGCTGGCCAGTAGCATCCTGCCGGCCACCCGCACCGGCGCAAGCGCCCACACCTCACCGAAGTGGCCACTGAAGGTGTGCGCCGGAGCCGGGCCTGACCCGTCGAGGCGCCACAGCCGCACGGTTGAGTCGGCGCTCCCGCTGGCCAGCACGTCGCCGTCGCCGGTGGGGACCACCGCCAGCGCCCGAACCGTGCTGACGTGCCC
The DNA here is from genome assembly GCA_036378735.1 of Pseudonocardiaceae bacterium. Taxonomy (GTDB): domain Bacteria; phylum Actinomycetota; class Actinomycetes; order Mycobacteriales; family Pseudonocardiaceae. The sequence goes on from DASUVX010000179.1 coordinate 18,378, forward strand.
AGTGAAAACCTCGACAGCGCGTGCCGAACCGGGACGCCACAGCCGCACGACGCCGTCCGCGCCACCGCTGGCGAGCAGCTCGCCGTCCGGGCCCGGGACCGCGGCCAGCGCCCACACCGTCGACTCGTGCGCCTTGATCGTCTGCGCTGCTTGGCCGGTGCGCGGGTCCCAGAACCGGATCGTGCCGTCCGCCGCACCACTGACCAGCTGGTCGCCGTCACCGACCGCGACCTGGGCGAGCGCCCAGATCCGGCCGCCGGCCTCGCCAAGGGTTCGCAGCTGCTGGCCCGAGGCCGGGTCCCAGAGCTGGATGCGCGAACCGGATCCGGTACCGGCCAGGCACATCCGCTCGCCCAACCGCAGCGGCACCAGCGCCCACACCTCACCGTCGAGGAAGCGCACCTCGTGCTGCAGCTCGTAGTCACCGAGTGACCAGATCCGCACGATGCCGTCGACCCCACCACTGGCGAGCACGCCGAATCCGCCCGAGCCCTCGGCAGGGATCACCGCCAGCGAGCGCACCGGTCCGGCGTGGCCGGGCAGCGACAGCACCGTCTCGCCGCTGCCGGGATCGATCAGCCGCACCATCCCGTCGGCACCGCCGCGCACCAGCAGCTCACCATCACCGGCCGGCACGGTTGCCAACGCCCAGACCGGTCCCTGCGCCTCGGTCTCGATCTCACGCGCCATTCCAGCTCCCACCAGTGGCCGGGCGTCGTCCGCAGCCATCGTGGCATGCAGGAACGCCGATCTCCGAGGCGTTGCTAGGGTCGTGGCCACAGTGCCCTGGCGGCCGCCCGGCGGCTCGATGACGCGGGCCCGACAACGCGGGGGCTGATGGGTTGACCGAGCAATTGGTGAAGCACCGGGGAACGCGGTTCAGCGGGCTGGACTGGATCGCCGTGGTCCTGCTCGCAGCCGGATCCGCCGCGGTTGCCACCGGCCTGCTGCCGCTCAGCCAGGCGGAGGGCACGGTCCGCCGGCTGCTGCCGCTGCTGCTGTTTCTGGCCACTGTGGTGATCCTCGCCGAGCTCACCGCGAAGGCGGAGGTGTTCGACGTGATCGCGGCCCGGGTGGCGATCGCCGGCCGGGGCCGCTACTGGCGGCTGTTCGGACTGGGTGTGCTCTTCGCTGCCGGCACTACCGCCTTCCTCAATCTGGACACCACCGCGGTGCTGCTCACGCCAGTGATGCTGGCCACGGCGGTGCGCGCGGGTATGTCCGCGGTGCCGCTGGCGATGACGACGGTCTGGCTGGCGAACACGGCGAGCCTGCTGCTGCCAGTGTCGAACCTGACCAACCTGCTCGCCGCCGACCGCGTCCGGCTGGCCCCGGTGGCCTTCGCCGCCAGGATGGTCGGCCCGCAGCTGGCCTCGGTAGCCGCCACGATGGTGTGCCTGTGGGTGCTCTACTGGCGGCGCGGCCGGCGCGGAGCGCACCGCTACACGCCTCCGGCTGTGCATAGCCCGCGGGACCGCGTGCTGTTCGGGCTAGCCGCACTGGCTTGCTTGGTGTTCGTCAGCTGCGTGTTCGCCAATGTGGAGATCGAGTTCGCGTCGACGGCGTGCGCGGCGGCCGTGCTGATCGCATTCGCGGTACGGGCGCGCGACGAGCTGAGCCTGCGACTGTTCCCGTGGCGCCTGCTGGTCTTCGTCGTCGGTCTGTTCCTGGTGATCGACACCCTGAGCCTGTACGGGCTGGCCGGCGTCGCCGCCGCGGTGGCCGGCACCGACCCCGGGCCGGCCGGGATGTTGCGCGCCGCCGGTATCGGCGCCGGCCTCTCCAATGCGATCAACAATCTGCCGGCGTACGCCACGATCGAAGCGGTGATCCCCGTCACCAACCACGACCAGCTACTCGCGCTGCTGGTCGGCACCAACGTCGGCCCGATCGTGACGCCGTGGGCGTCGCTCGCGACGCTGCTGTGGTACGAGCGCTGCCGTGCGGCCGGCGTGCAGATCTCCTGGCGCGCCTTCGCGGCAACTGGCCTCGCCACCACAGTCGTCGTGCTCGCCGCAACCACCGGCGCGCTGATCGCAACCGGCTGAGCCGGGCCGGTGAGGCTGGATGTTGTGGTTGAAGCGGAAGACGTTCGCGGGGTCGTACTTGCTCTTGAGCTCTGTCAGCCGGGCGTACTTCCGTTCTCCGTAGGCGACCTTGACGTGTGTGTGCGGCTCGTCAGAAATGAAGTTGACGTAGACACCTTGGCCGAAGGGCCTCATCGCCTCCCAGGCGGCGCGTGCCCAGGTCTTGTGGCGCTCGGGGTCCGGGTCGTTGGGAAGCCAGGAGGCCACCAGGTTGATGTCGTGCGCAGCGCTGCGGCCGGTGAAGGCGGTGGAGTCGTCGTCGACTCGGCCCACCGCACCACCCAGGGTGAAGATTGGGATCGCCGAATAGGGCGAGGTGATGGCCGCCGCCTGCTCGACGATCACGTCGATAGCGGCGTCGGTCAGCGGCGGGAGCTTCCAGGCCTTCCAGTAGTAGTGCCGGCCATGTGGGTACGCCGGGTCGAACATCGCCTGGTGCGCCACATACGGCTTGGGTCTCACGGCGTCGATCGCGGGGTGCTTGAACGCCCGCAGCGGGCGCAGCACCTCCTGCCCCTCCTCGATCGGCCCGGTGTAGCAGACGATGAGGGCCACGATCGGTTTCCCGTGCAACTCTTGGGGAATGGCGGGCAGAGCCGGGGCGCATCGCAGGTTGGCCATGATCCCCACCTCGTCGGGGGCCGCGGCTACGAAGTCACGGTAGAACCGCAACACCCCTACCGCCTCCTCCATCGGCCAGGCCAGCAGTCCGGCGAGCACGGTGGGCCCCACCGGGTGGAGGCGGTACTCGAACGAGGTGACCACCCCGAAGTTGCCTCCACCGCCACGCAGACCCCAGAACAGGTCGGGATGCGCCTCCTCGCCGGCGACGAGCAGGTCGCCGTCTGCGGTGACCACGTCGCAGCCGATGAGGTTGTCGATGGTGAGCCCGTATCGGCGCATCAGGTGACCGATCCCGCCGCCGAGGGTCAATCCGCCGATTCCGGTATGAGTCACGATGCCTCCCGTCACGGCCAACCCGAAGGCCTGTGCCTCATGGTCAACGTGGCGCCACAGGCAGCCGCCTTGGGCGCGGACCGTTCCGGTCAGCGGGTTGACCCGCACCGCAGTCATGGGGGAGAGGTCGATGACCAGACCACCCTCACACAGGGCGTGTCCCGCGACGGCGTGGCCACCGCCCCGTACCGCCACCGGCAGCCCCCGCTCCCGCGCGAACCGCACCGCCGCCAGCACGTCAGCCGTTCCTGTGCAAGAGGCGATCACGGCAGGCCGGTGCCGGATGTCTCCGTTCCAGATCCTCCTGGCGTCCTCGTAGTCCTCGTCACCGGGTTGGCGCACCCGTCCGAGGAATCCGTTGATCTCCATGGTGTCCTCCTTCAGCCGACGCCACTGTCGGCGCGCGCACAGAAGCGGACAAGTGCAAGACCTGAACCTCGACCGCGCCGTAAGGCCACCGAGCCCCGCGCCAGTCCCGGAAACCGGCAGAGGTGCAGGAAAAGAACTGGCTTCAATCGTGCGCGGACGTCAGGCTTTCGCTATGCGGACCTATGGCCAGTACTGCCCGATCGCACGGGCATCCGAACTGCTCGCGGAGCGCTGGACGTTGATCATCGTCCGCAATATCGTCCTCGTCGGCTGCCGGACGTTCAACGAGATCGCCGACGGCGCCCCAGGTCTTTCTCGCGGTTTGCTCTCAAAGCGATTGCGGGAATTGCAGCGCGCCGGGGTAATCGAGATCCATCCCAAGCCCGACGGCCCGGGTTCGACCTACGAGCCGACCCAGGCCGGCCGCGAGCTGGCGGAGGTGATGTTGGCCCTCCAGCGCTGGGGATCGAAGTGGGTGGAGCTGACGCCCGAACAGGCCCACCCGGGTGTGGTGCTGTGGGCGTGGGTGACCCTCTATCTCGATCGTGACCGCTTCCCTAGGCGCCGGGTCCTGGTTCGCTTCGACTATCCCACCTTGTCAGGTCCGGGAAGCCGCTCGTGGTTGCTGATCGAGCGGGGAGACGCCGAGATCTGCGAGAAGTACCCGGGCGGCGAGGAGGACCTCGTCGTCGTGGTCAATGACCCTGTGGCCTTCGCCCGCTGGCACCTGGGAGATATCGAATGGAGCGACGCCTTACGCTCCAGGGCGATCCAGGTTAATGGATCAGCGGCGCTGGCCCGGGTGCTTCCCACCTGGAGCACCTCGCCGCGCAAGCACCGCTGCGCAGCAACCGAGCACCATCCGGCGCCGACCCCGGCGTCCACCCCCGCCTGAGATCTGACTTCCCAATCAGCGTGATGAACCAGCAACCGCGCGCCTGCGCTCGACAGCCCGCACCGCCATTCCGGCGAATGCTCCAACCGACGTCGGCTAGGGCACATTCCCGGGCGAGTGAACTCGACGCTAGCGACCTCCCGTTGGCTCAAAATGTCGATTCTGTCGAGTTCACGACAGCACCCGTCCCGGTCGAAGTAGCTAACCGCTAAGCACTTCAGGGGGTGCAGGTCAGGAGATCACTGAAGTTTGCAGTGCGACATGTGAACGATGAGGAACTGTGCCCCGACCTGAGACCCTGCCCTATTGATCGTTGTCCTTCTGCTCGGTGACGGATTACCGCAGTTTTCTGCCGGCCGGAAGGCCGAAGAGTTGGCGCGTCGGCTGGTCAGTGGCTGTTGAGCAATCGGGTACGCAGGGCCTGGTCTGTGGCGCAGTCGATGACAGTCCAGGCCATGGCAATGGCTCCGTCTCGAAGGGCGTGATCGGCCGCCGGGGTGATGCAGTGGGCGGCGAACTCGGGCTGGTGGTTGACGGCCGGCAGTGAGTCGATGCCGATCCCGGGGTGGATCGAGGGGATGGCCTGCGACACGTTGCCCATGTCGGTCGAGGCCGTGGCGTGCGGGTCAAACGGTGCGAAGGTGCGGCCCAGCGCCTCGGCGTTGCGTCGGTAGGCGGCAGCGATATCGGGGTCGTGGTGCATTTCGGCGTAGGGCTCGTGGCGGGGCAGCACATCGAGAGTGGCGCCGGTGGCCAGTGCCCCGGCCTGGAAACAGCGCATGACGCGCTCGCGCATCACCTCCAAGTCGGCCAGCGTGGCGCCTCGGATCACATATTCCGCTTGGGTGTGGGCGGGCACGATATTGGGGGCCTCCCCGCCGTGGGTCACGATCCCGTGGACCCGGTCGCTAGCGCGAATATGTTGGCGCAGCAGGCCGATGGCCACACCGGCGACGGTCAGCGCGTCGGCGGCATTGATGCCCAGCTCGGGGTAGGCGGAGGCGTGGGCCTCCTTGCCCGTGTAGCGGATGCGGAACTGCTGGGCGGCGATGATGGGCCACTCGACGACATCGAGGGGTCCCGGGTGGGTCATCATCGCCAGGTGGGCGCCGGCGAAGGCACCCCGTTGCAGCAGGAGAATCTTCCCGCCGCCGCCCTCCTCGGCCGGCGTGCCCATCACCCGCACGGTCAGTCCGAGCTCGTCGGCTACCGCGCCTAGGGCAAGGCCGGTTCCGACGGCGGTCGCCGCGATCACGTTATGGCCGCAGGCGTGCCCGATGCCAGGAAGGGCGTCGTATTCAGCACAGATCACCACATGCAGCGGTCCCGATCCGGTGCGGGCCTCGAATGCGGTGGGCAGCTGACAGATCCCGCTCTGCACCGAAAAGCCGTAACCGGTCAGGGCCTCGCCCAACCAGGCGCACGCCCGCTGCTCCTCCCACTGAAGTTCCGGGTAAGCGTGAATGCGGTGGCTGAGCGCGGCGAGGTCCGCTTCGGCGCGGTCGAAAGTGGCTCGGGCGACGGTCTTTGGATGCATTGTCGCAGCCTATGGCGTGTCGGCTGCTATGCATCCGCGTAAATCCACCTAAGGGACTCGTGGCAGCGCTTTGTGCTGACGGGTCCTCCAGAGGTGCAAGAGTGGGGTGATGATGTCGGCCGGTGTTGGAGATGACCGCGGTGATCGCAGCCGTCACCGGTCGGCGGCCCATAGCAGTGGGAGGAGCCTGCGATGGCCGGGGGGAAGCGCCCGTATTACCCGTTTGATACTGACCGAGCCGAGGAGGAGCGACGGCTCATCGCCTTGGGGGAGTTGTCGGAGCCGAACACCGAGCGGGTGTTTCGCGAGGCGGGTGTGGGGCCAGGGATGCGGGTGCTGGACCTCGCCTCAGGTGCTGGTGATGTCGCGTTGCTCGTGGCTCGATTGGTCGGGCCACAGGGCCTGGTGCTAGGGGTGGAGCGGTCAGCGGAGGCGGTCGCGGGAGCGCAGCATCGTATTGCACGAGCCGGATGTGACAACGTGGCGTTCGTCCAGGGTGACGTCAGCGCACTTGATGAGGTGCTGGAGGTGCGTGAGTCGAGCTTTGATGCCGTAGTGGGCCGGGGCTTCCTGTTATATGTGCCTGATCCGGTGGCCGTGTTGCGTGCCAGCGCGCAGCGGCTTCGTCCCGGTGGGTTGTTGTGTTTCCGGGAACCCGACATGATCTACGATTGGGTCGCGCCCCGCTCGCCGCTGTGGGCTCAGGTACACGCCTGGTTTCTGCAGACAGCCTCCCGTATCGGGTTTAACCCACGGATGGGCTTAGCGCTGCCCCACGCATTCCGAGAGGCTGGGTTGCCACATCCCGAGCTGCGACTGGATGCGGTTATCGGGCAGGGTCCGAATGCCCCGGTTTTCTTTTGGGCTGATTTCGTGTGCGGTTTGGTACCGGTAATGGAGAGGCTTGGTGTGGCCACCGCCGCGGAAGTGGACGCCCCTACCCTGGCCGACCGGCTAAGGACCGAAACCGAAGCCTACGACGGCATCGTGCTTTGCCCACTGATCGTCAGCGCGTGGACTCGAACCCCGAGCGGCTGACCGCCCAAATAGGGCGTCAACTCAAGTGGCGGGTGACCGACGTCTAGGACACGTTTGCCGGGTCGCAGCGCGAGCGCGGCCAGCGCGTGGTGACGCTGCTCCGCTACGTCCGGGGCGGTGTAGGTAAAAATCTGGACGCAGCGGGTAAGCGTGCCGTAGCCAGAGCAGTTCCTCGATCATCTTCTTGTGGTCGGCGGCCCGGCGCCGTGCCAGCGTTCCCGTCAGACCAACGGATCCACTTGCGCAGCGCCTGGTGCGCTCATCCGCAACTGCGCGGAAACCGCGGTGATCGCGGTCGCTCCGGCTCGTAGTCGCAGAACCCGAGGTGGTTCAGTTCTCAGCGTTGTTCTGTAGAATGGGCGGGACTGGGTGGAATAATGTCCTCTTTTTGGCAATCAGCCCTATTGGGAGGGTTTTGGTGTTAAACATCCGTTGGTTCCGCAGCGGCAGCGGCATGTCAGGTGCAGTTACCGAGGTCGTCACCTCGGACGAATCATCCCTTCTCAGGGTCGACACAGTGGGCCACGTCGTGGAACTCGCGCTAGGATCCGGCGGGCCGAATGTGGACCCAGGCGGGACCCTTAAGGATGTACCGTCTGAAGGTATGTAAGACAGCGCGCAACGCACAGCGTCGCTGATGCATGGTTTCGTCGGGCAAGTGACCTTCGGTGACGGCATTGCTGCCCCGGAGGCACCTGCGAATGGTGTGGCGCTGTGGGCAGGTCAAATAAGTTTGTGGGTACCGGACCATAGCTGGCACCGCGCCCAGGTTCGCTGCTTTGAACAGTCCGGTACCAAGCTGGCTGTCTTCGGCACGTGTCTGAGTTCGGATCCGGCGGTGCTGGCCGTGCTCGCCGGCTGTCAGGTGGACGGCGGCTACGCCAGACTGGCCGCCTTGCCGGGCAGCTTTGCTTTTGTCGTGCACGGCGGCGACCGGATTTATCTGTTTACGGACGCTGTGGGTCTCCGTGCGGTGTACTACCGTCGGCATGGTTTGGTCATGCGGTTTGCCGAGTCCAGCCTCGACCTGACCGATCCTTCCCGAGATCTCGACCGGGCCTGGGTGGCCACCAGGCTCATGGTCCAAATGCCCAGTCTTTCCGAGCAAAAGACACCCTTTGCCGGGGTAGCCGAAGTTCCCTCTGGTCACTGCCTCACGGTGCAGGTTCCTCGCTTTCCTGGCGAGGAGCCCGTAGCACAGTGCTGGCCGTACTGGGCTGTTCCGACCGGGCGCAGGAATCTTTCTGACGGCGCGGAGGCGCTGCGCCAGGCCCTTGTCGAAGCGGTGACCGGCCGAGTCGAGCATGCCTGTCATATCTCGGCTGACCTCAGTGGGGGACTTGATTCAACCTCGCTCGTCGCGCTGGCGGCCAGAGCCATCCCGAACCGCGCTCTGGTCGCTGTCACGATGGTCGGTGTCGACGCCCAGACCCAGGACGACCTTGACTTCGCCGGGCGTGCGTCGCTGGCCTTGCCGAACATCATCTCCCATCAGGTACACACCGAAATGGCCTGTGTCGACGGCTCGGAGATCGTTGGTCTGGCGCCGACCATGGAGCCGAACATGAGCACCACCATGTATCCCGGCTTCAAGGCCCGGATGCAGGCGGTCGCGGCGTGTGGTTCAGCGTTGCATCTTTCCGGTCAGGCTGGTGACGCCGTCCTGATGGCACCAGGCGCATATCTGGCTGACCTGGCCGCAGCCAAGAGGTTTTCTGAACTGGCTCGTCATGTGGACCGGCTGGCCCGTCAGTGCGATCTCTCACCGTGGCAGCTGACGCGGCTGGCATATCGCCTAAACCGCAGCCGATACGGCCAATGGGTCGACCAGCAGGCCGAATTGCTCGCTCGGGTCGACAACCACCTTGATCAGCAAGAATTCGACATAGCCTGGACTTCTCCGGCTGAACCGTGTCCATGGGCCAGCCCAGAAGCAGTTCGCCTGGCCGTCCTCGAACTGCGGACACATGCGGCATCAGCTGTGCCCCGAACTGAGGCACCGGGTCAGCATGCCGCCCTGGCGTCGATCCAGACCTGTGCTCGTCTCGCGCGCGGCCTGGCCGAGCTCGCTCGCCCATTCGGTGTGCGCTTGGAGTTTCCCTACTTGGACCGTCCGGTACTTGATGCATGCCTGGATACCGACATCACAGTTCGAGCGAACCCTTTCGAGTACAAGGCGCTTCTGCGGCGGGCGCTGCAGGGGCTGGTGGCGGACGACTTACTGGTTCGCCGCACCAAATCCGCTTACACCCGCGATTACTGCACCGATGTGGGTAAATTCGACCGGCGGCTCCGTGAGCTGTTTTCACCTTCAGCATTGTCCGGTCTCGGTCTCATCGATGATCGGCGTTTTTTGACGACCCTCGACCGGATCGCGATGGGCCACATGATCAATCTGCGTGGTTTCGTCTGGACGATTGAGACAGAGATCTGGTTGCGGCGCCTTCTCGTCAATTCTCCGGGTTCTGCCGCTTCAATACCGGGGGAAGGCACGCTGACGGAAAGGATTCCGCCGTGACTACACAGCCCGATATTGATGGGGCATGGAAGCTCTCGCCAGCATTGCGCACGGCCACGTTCGACAATGGGGCCGTGCTGCTTGACCTGCGCACCGGCCGCTTTCATCTCGTGAACCGGGGCGCAACGCAGGTCTTAGCGTCACTGGCAACCGGCGCCAGTCCACTGGCGGCCGTTCGGGAGCTGGATCCCACCCGGTCGGTGGATCGCGTTAATCAAGAGCTCGCCTGCTTTTTGGCCACCCTGTACCGGCAAGGCCTCGTCATCCCGGCGGACGCTGCCGACGGCCACCGGGGCCATGCGTTGGCCGCTGAAGCGAAAGCACCGCCGGCAGCTGCGGCGACGCCGGCACGACGCAATCTCGCTATCGAAGACGTCGAACGGGCGAGGTTATCTTCGTTCGACAAGGTCTGGGGCGCCGTTGCCGTCGCTATCGCCTACGGTCTCCTACGGTGTTGCTCGCTGCGAGCCATCGAGCGCGTCGTGACCTGGATCAAAGCCCAGTGCCGGCACGAGGCCGATGCGCGAGAAGCCCTGACCGCTTGGGCCGCCACACGCCGTCCATGGCTGTTTATATTCGGACGGATAGCCTGTCTCGAGACGTCCTTGGCTGCGACACTGTTCGGCCTAAGCCGGGGCCGCCGCGGGGTTGACTGGTGCATCGGCGTTGCAACGCACCCGTTCATGGCCCACGCCTGGTCACAGTACGCAAATCAACCACTCGGAGAGCAGGTAGCGTCATCGTTTCAGATAATCCTCAGGGTTTGAACGCGGTAACGTCTGTTTTTCCTTAGATCCACTTCCTACAGCGGAAAATGCATCCGCACCGAGCACCACCCAGGCCCCCGAGAAACACGAGCAAACACGGTGCTCCCTTCGGTCAGTACCGCACTCAGCGCAGCACGGTATGGCTGTGGTTCACGGCGCCCCGCTTGCTAATGGTTGTCATGACGACTCCTTTTGTTGTGTGTTACGTCGGTTTGCTGTCGTGAGACGGGTTCGGTAACAGGGTGTTCGCGCCTTTTTCGAACACGAGCGAAAGCGGCGCCAAAAGGACCGCGAGTATCTCGTCACGTTGGTGAGCTTGTCGCGGACCTGTTCGGTGGAATGTTCTGGTTGAGTTGGAAGACGTTGTGTGGGTCGTAGCGGTGCTTGAGCTGTGTGAGGCGGGTCCATGTCTCATCGCCGTAGGCTTCGCGCACGCGGTCCGGCCCTTCCTCGCATAGGTGGTTGATGTAGCTGCCGCCGGCCGACCAGGGCCGCATCCGCTGCCAGGCCCTTCGTGTCCATTCGCAGTGGATCTGCGTGCAAGAGGCCCACGGAGACCCTGCGATCGGCAGACTGCTCGCCGGTCACGACGACAACCAGCGTTTGGGCTGGTAGTTGGCGGAGGATGCAGGATTTGAACCCGCGAGACCCGAGCGTGATCAAAGACGAGGTGCTTGGTCGTCGTGCCAGCGGGGAGCTGGGCCTGCAACCTGTCCGGGGTGGCATAGCGATCTCGTCGAACAACTTGCCGGACGTGCCCACGCGTGCTGATGATCATCCGGCTGGGATGGAGTTCTTCGGTATTGAAGGTCTAGGTGTGCTCGTCGACGTTCATTTCCGGGCAGGGTCAGCGGAGTCGCAGGGTTGGAGGTAGCCGACGTGTGAAGTCGGCACTCGCAGTGAGCGCTTACTTTCGTTGGGTGCTTATAGGTACACGGTATTGAACGGTATGTATTCAGACGATTACAGAACTTGAAATTGTTGGTCCGTTCGAGTGTACTTTCTCGGCCTGGTTACATCTGGCGTCTCGCTGCGATTAATGACTAGGACATCTCTTGGCAACCAGAAGTGGCGTGGTCCGGGTGGTGTTCCTGTCGGAGCGGGCCGTGTCTTCGAGGTCTCGTCCGCGTTGAAGGGAAGGGCGTCGAGTGTGATTTCAAAGCTAAGAAACGGTCTCACCTAATCCGGCCAAGGCGCTGCGTTACCGGTGACACTTGCTCCGTACATCGCTACGGGCTGTGGTCGCCGACTTGGCCGCCGTGTCATTCGACGGCGTTGGGGGACTCGCCGGTGAATCCTGCGCCTCGATTGAACAATAGCCTGGAGCGGTGCACCGGTTAATCCATCATGCCCATCACACACGGGACCGTATGAAGAATCGACGATCACATGGTATCGGCAAACGTGCGTGAGGGGACCACAACTCGAATCGAGTCTGTGGCGACCGTGGCGGCGTCGATGAATGCGGTCCCAGCACCCCGATCGGCGGTGCGCTGGCTTCACCAGGTATTCGAAACGACATGCGACGCCATGCCCTCGGCGGTGGCGCTGGAATGCGAGCAGTTACGGGTCACCTATGCAGAACTTGAGGCGCGGGCCAATCAACTCGCCCACCACCTTCGCGGTTTGGGCATTGGCGGCAGCCGGCGAGTGGCAATTCTGCTGCGGCGTTCTGTCGAGACGTATGTGGCGCTGCTCGGGGTAGGCAAGGCCGGTGCCGCGTTCGTGCCGATCGACCCGGCTTCGCCGCTGGACCGAATCGACTACATCGCCAAGGACTCCTCGGTCGATCTGTTGGTGACCACCGCCGACCTCAACAGCGGCGCCGGCACACTGAGCTGCCCGGTACTGGAAATGGACACCTGCGCCGACGCGCTGACCGCCGCGACCCGTACCCGACTCGACCTCGGCTCGGATGATCTTGAGGAGGGAGATCCGGCTGCGTACGTGATCTACACATCCGGGTCGAGCGGCCGCCCTAAGGGTGTCGAGGTGGCGCAGTCGAGCATCTGCAATTTCCTTGATGTGGTGCCCAGCGTGTACGACGTTCGGCCCACTGATCGCGTGTACCAGGGGATGACGATTTCCTTTGACTTCTCGATTGAGGAGATCTGGCCCACCTGGTCTGTGGGGGCGACCCTGGTGGTCGGGCCGACCGACTCCCGCCGCCTGGGGGCAGAGCTGGCGGACTTCTTGGAGCACACCGGGGTGACCGTGTTGTATTGCGTACCCACGCTGCTCGCGACCATCCCCCGTGACCTGCCGTTGATCCGCAACCTGCTGGTGGGCGGGGAAGCGTGCCCGGCGCAGTTGGTCGAGCGCTGGAGCCGATCGGGTCGGCGCATCCTCAACACTTACGGCCCGACGGAGGCCACGGTCACCGCTACCTGGTGCGAGCTGCTGCCCGACCGGCCGGTCACCATCGGCCGCCCGCTGCCCACCTACACGGTCGTGCTGCTGGACGAGCAGCGCGAACCCGTGCCGGGCGGCGAGATCGGCGAAATCTGCATCGGCGGCCCCGGCGTGGCCCGCGGCTACGTCGGCCGTCCCGAGCTGACCGCCGACAGGTTCATCACACACCCGCTCGCGCCCGACGGCGGCCGGCTCTACCGGACCGGCGACCTGGGGCGACTCACCGCCGACGGTGAGATCGAGTACCTAGGGCGCGCCGATGCCGAGGTCAAGATCCGAGGCTACCGGGTTGACCTGGGCGAGATCGATAACGTGCTGCTGGAGGACCCTGGCGTAGCTGAGGCGGTGACCGCGCTAGTCGCACTGTCCGACGGTTCGGACGGGCCCCGCGAGCTGGCCGCCTACGTGGTTCGTACGGTCGGTGATGAGGACGACGACGAGCTGGCCAAACGACTCCAGCGCAAACTGCACCAACGGCTGCCCAGCTACATGGTGCCCTCGTTTCTGGACGTGGTCACTGCGCTGCCGACGATGGCCAGCGGCAAGGTCGATCGCAACCGGCTGCCCACCCCCACGGGACGGCGACTCGCGCTCACCGACGGCCCGGTAATCGACGCCGCGGGCGAGCTTGAGGTGCAGATCCGCGCCGTGTGGGCCGAAGTATTCGGCTTGGCACCAGAGTCCTTGTCGGTGGAGGCGGACTTCTTCGTTGACCTGGGCGGGCATTCCCTGCTGGCGGCCCAGGTGGTCTCGCTGCTGCGTGCCCGAGAGATCGGTAGCAGCCCTTCGGTGCGCGACCTGTATGCCTGCCCGACCGTGCGCAGTATGGCCGCGCACCTGGCCATCGCTGCCCGGTCCCCGGTCTCGGTTGCGCCGCCTCAACCTGCGCCGCTGCGCCACAGCTCGGGCCGGGTCGCCCGGGCGGGGGTTGCCCAGGCGGTGGTGATCTACCTGCTGCTGCTGACCGGCACGCTACCGGTCTCCTACGTCTACACCATCAACAATGGCGAGGTCTCGGTGCAGGTGTTGCTCCAACTCCTGGTCGCGATCTTGGTCAGCTACCTGGGGCTGCGGTGGGTGCTAGCGCTGCTGGTGGCCCGACCACTGGCCGCCGGCATCAAACCCGGCCGGTACCGGCTGTGGGGACTCACTTATCTACGGCTGTGGGTGCTGGACATGATGCTGGCGATCGGCCCGCTGCTGGTGGTCAGCGGCTCCCCGCTGATGCCCGCGTACCTGCGGATGTTTGGTGCGAAAATAGGCCGCCACGTGACCATCGCCACCGGTGTGATCACCATGCCCAGCATGGTCAACATCGGACCTGATGCCTCAATCGGCTACGGCGCAGTGTTACGGCCGTGGCGGGTGACCGCGGGCTGGCTGGTGGTGGCCCCCATCACCATCGGCGAGGGCGCCTTCGTCGGTGCGAACGCCGTACTGGCCCCCGGCTCGTCAGTCGGCCCCGGCGCCGCGCTGGGCGATCAGTCCGAGCTCAGCGAGGGTGAAGCGGTGCCGGCCGGTGCGCGCTGGTCGGGATCGCCGGCCACCCCCACCACGGAATTTAAACAGACCGTCGAAATCATGATGGCAGCATGGAGTCCGCTGCCGCGCTGGCGAGTGCACCACATCGCGAGTGCGGTGCTTGGCCTGGTGGGTCTCGAGGTCTGCGCGATCGCCATGATCGTGCCCTACGTCGCCCTGGTCTGGTGGGTGCTGCTGGGTGGGGGAGTGCTCGCTGGTCTGGTTGCCACGCTCGCTGGCGGCCCGGTGTTTGTGATCACGGTCTGCCTGGCCGTGGCGCTGGGCAAGCGGTTGGTGATGCCGACCATGCCGGTGGGCATCTACCCGGTGCGCTCGGGGTTGGGCGTGCGCAAATGGGCAGCAGACAAGCTCCTGGAGTTTAGTCTGGTATTCACCAACTCTCTGTACGCCACCCTGTACACCGGACCGTGGCTGCGGATGCTCGGCGCGCGGGTGGGCCAGCGTGCGGAGGTGTCCACCGCGGCGCACCTGGACCCCGACCTGCTCGCTGTTGCGCCGGAGAGCTTTGTGGCCGACATGGCCAGCGTCGGCGCAGCGACATTCGCCAACGGCAGGATGGCGCTGCTGCCCACCGAGATCGGTAGCCGGGCGTTCGTGGGCAACGCGGCGGTCCTGCCCGCGGGCACGGTAATAGGGGACGGGTCCCTCATCGGCGTCAGCACGGTGCCGCCCAATTGGGAGGTTCCCACGGGCAGCTCCTGGCTCGGTTCGCCAGCCATTCAACTGCCGCGTCGTCAGGACAGCGGCTCATTTCCTGAAGACCAGACGTTCCGACCGCCCAGGAAGGTGGTGCTCCATCGGCTGGCCGTGGAGTTCGTCCGGGCCACCCTGCCGGCCTCCGTGCTCGGTGTGAGCTTCTACCTGTTCTTGCTCGTGTTATCCGGGCTGGCATACGGACGGGACCTGGTGGTTCCAGCGTTGGTCTCTCCCTTGGTCGCGCTGGCGGCCGGACTCTCGACCATCGGGTATTGCGTGGCGATCAAACGCTGCCTGATCGGCCGATACCAGCCCGGCGTGGAGCCACTATGGAGCCCCTTCGTGCGCCGCTCGGAGTTCGTCACTGGTCTCTACGAGGCGGCGGCGGTTCCGGCCGGCGTTGGCATGCTGGTCGGCACCCCATTCCTGCCCATGGTGTTGCGCTGGTTCGGTGCGCGCATCGGCCGGCGCACCTGGATCGGCACGACTTACCTAACCGAGTTCGATCTGGTGGAAATCGGCGACGACGCCACCGTGGGCACCGAGGTCTCGTTGCAAACCCACCTGTTCGAGGACCGGGTAATGAAGATGTCCAAGGTCACCGTCGAGGCCGGTGCGACAGTGGGTACCCGCACGATCGTGCTCTACGACGCGGTAGTCGGCGCCGGGGCCTCGCTGGACTCGCTGTCGCTGCTGATGAAGGGCGAGTACCTGCCACCGGGCTCGCAATGGCGGGGAATTCCAGCACAGGGGGTGCTCATCCCCGACGAAACGGACCGCCCCAGCTTGGCGGGACCAGCGCAGATCCGGTCCCCGAGAGACCCGCGGCTCTCCCGAACCGCCGAGTTAGGGGAGGTAGCCAGATGAACACTCACTTGTTGATGTGCGCTGCAAAGTACTTTCGCGTGGATTACGAGATCAACCCCTACATGCACCTCAGCATGCAGCCCGACGTGGCGTCTGCGGTGGCCGAGCATGATGCGATCGTTGAGGCACACCTAGCGGCCGGCCGCCACGTGGAGTTCCTTACGGCCGACCCGGCCTGCCCGGACATGGTTTACACCGCCAACGCCGCGGTAGTCCGGGGCGGCCGTGCGGTGCTGGCCAACCTGCCACCGCAGCGCCAGGTAGAGACTCCCCACCACCGCGCGTGGTTGGCCGCCCATGGCATCGACGTGATCGGGTCGCCCTATCCGTTCAGCGGCCAGGGCGACGCACTAGCCTGTGGCGAGCTGCTGCTGGCCGGCTACGGGCAGCGCAGCGACGAACGGGTGCACACCGTGTTGGCTAAGCACCTGGACTACGAGGTCGTGCCATTGCGCACCGTGAGCGCGCATTGGTACGACCTGGACCTAGCCATAGCGGTGATTGACAATCCGCACACCCTGGCCTACGACCCCCGCGCCCTGGACCAACCCAGCCAACGCCGGCTGCGCGGCCTCGGCCTGGACCTGATCGAGGTTTCCGCCGAGGAGGCCGATCGGTTTGCGCTCAACCTGATCAGCGACGGCACCACGGTCACCATGACCACCGGCGCACCAAACTTGGCCCGCGAATTGCGGAACCGCGGCCTAAACGTGATTGAGTTGGACACCACCGAATTACGCAAGGGTGGTGGCGGCGTGCGCTGCACCGCGCTGACCCTCGACGACCCGCCCGCCGTGGGGCAGTCGTGACCACCCTGCTCAGCGCGGTCCGCCGCGCGCTGACCGCGCTGGGCGTACCCGGCGGAGCCGACGGCCTTTCCCCGGCCGTGCGGCCCCAAGCCCTGGTGTACCGGGGCCCGGCAACGGTGCCGGGCTGCCCCGAGGCGGTGGTCGAGCTGCTGTCGGCCAGCCTGTGGGACTTCGATATCCGCTACGTCGGCCCCCACGAGCGCCTGGCGCTGACCCCTGAGGTCTTGATGGGCGCGACCCTCTACGCCCAGCCCGGCGGCGCCACGCTGTCCCGTGGCTACAAGCACATGCGCAAGCACCGGTCCGCGATCCGTGACTTCGTTCGGTCCGGCGGTGGCTACCTCGGCTTCTGTCTCGGTGGCTACCTCGCCGGGGCGACGCCTGGGTTCGCCCTGCTGCCCGGGGACACCGACCAGTACATCGCATCGCCCCACGCCACCGTGGAGTCCGAGGACGACACGCTGGTGCAGGTGTCCTGGCGAGGTGGCCAGCGGACGCTGTTTTTTCAAGACGGCCCGCACTTCGAGCTGTCACCCGATGCCCACGCGACGGTGCTGGCCACCTACCCCAATAACACAATCGCGGCCGTGGTGACCAGGTTCGGCGCGGGACGGGTCGGCGTGGTGGGTCCGCACCCCGAAGCTACCCCCGACTGGTTCACCGACGCCGGCCTGAGCAAGCCACAGCGGCTCGGCTACGACCTCGGCCTCGATCTTGTAGACACCGTGATGAGAGCATGACCCAGACCGCAAATCCAACTACCGCCACTCCCACCACGTCGACCGTGCGTGCGCGAGTGGTAGCGGTGGATGCCGCCCGGGGCGTCGCGCTGATCGGGATGATCGCGGTGCACTCGCTGTATGAGGCCGATGTGGCCGGCAACGCGACTTGGTCGTACGCGATCTTCGGTGGTCGGGCGGCGGCCACCTTCGCCATACTGTCCGGCGTCGGCATCGCCTTCACGACCGGACGCCAACGGGTCCGGGTGGTTGCCGTCGGGGGCACCGTCATGGCCCTGATCACCCGCGCGCTGGTTATTGGCGCGATTGGGCTAGCGATAGGGGAGTTTAGCGACGGGACAAAAGGCGCAAACATCCTGCCTTACTACGCAGTACTGTTTCTGTTGGCAATTCCGTTGGTGTTCCTGCCGACCTGGATGATCGCGGCGCTCGGTGTGCTGGTGGCGGGCGGCGCGCCGGTGCTGACCCACCTACAGCTGCCGCATTTGCCGGTGCTCAACCTGCTCGACCCGACAGTCGGATACCTAGTGCACCATCCCCTCGTACTGCTGTCCAAGCTGTTGATCACTGGGGAGTACCCGGCGCTGCCCTGGACCGCCTACCTGTGCGCCGGGCTGGTCATCGGGCGACTGACGCTATCCAAACGCGGGGTGGCGATCGGGCTACTCGGCACCGGGCTGGTGCTCGCCTTCGCAGCTGCGATTGCCTCGACGACGTTACTCAACCGGTACGGCGGCCTGGCGCACATCTGGGCCGCGCAAGACGGTTCCCAGCTGACCATCCCGGAGACCACCGAGATGTTAACCCTCGGTGGCAACGGCACCACCCCCACAAGCACCTGGTGGTGGCTCGCGGTCAACGCGCCGCACACCAGCAGCCCCTTCGACCTGGTCGGAACCACCGGAGCGGCCACTGCGCTGCTGGGGGCGATGCTGCTGTTCAGCCACCTCGCCGCGCCACAGCTGCTGCGCCGAGCGATTACCCTGAGCATGGCACCGTTGGCGGCGGCGGGCAGCATGCCACTGACCCTGTACACCGCGCACCTTGCCTTCATTAACTCTGACTACGACAGCTACGACCCAACCAACGGATTCCTCGTTCAGGTCGCCGTCGCGCTGCTGTTCGGCCTCGCCTGGCGAGCCACCGCCGGACGCGGCCCGTTGGAATCTCTGGTCACCGCGCTGGCGACACGGGCCCGCCGGTGGGCCACCGACACCGCACCCCCGTCGACGAACCCGGTCCCCGGCGCCCAGCTCACCCACATTGTTGCTACCGGAG
This sequence comes from Pseudonocardiaceae bacterium, assembly GCA_036378735.1. Taxonomy (GTDB): domain Bacteria; phylum Actinomycetota; class Actinomycetes; order Mycobacteriales; family Pseudonocardiaceae. The sequence goes on from DASUVX010000179.1 coordinate 36,890, forward strand.
AAGGGTCGAGGTGACTATCTCCACACGTTTCCCCTCACCAGCTCCGCCAGATGACACCGCCGGGTTGCATCGCAGCCCGAGGCGCACCAACCGGCGCACCTTCCTGCTGGCGGCGGGTAGTCTCGGTCTATCTGCCGGTGTGGTCGGCTGCAGCAAGCCCACCTCCCGACCGACTGCTCTGATCTACCGGGGACGAGCCGCATGCGCGGGATGTTCGGATGCGGTGGCCACCGTCCTAGAACACTGCCCGACCTCATTTCGCACGGTATTCTGCGGCCCGGACGAAGATGTGCCATTGTCCGCGCGCAGCCTGGCCGGCGCCACCGTCTACGCCCAGCCCGGCGGAGGCAGCGTGGGACCGGCCTGGCGCCGGATGCGAGAGCACGCCGACGACATCCGCAACTGGGTGCACGACGGCGGGCACTACCTAGGTTTCTGCCTGGGTGGCTACCTGGCCGCCGCCACCCCAGGGTTCGCACTATTGCCTGGGAACACCAGCCAGTACATCACCTCTCCCGGCGCGACCGTGGACACCACGGACGACGCCGTCATCCCAGTGCTCTGGAGGGGCAAGCCACGGCACATGTTCTTTCAGGACGGCCCTGTCTTCCAGCTCAACGCCGACGTCAACGTGTTAGCCACCTACGACAACGGCGAGCCCGCCGCCCTGGTTGTGCCCTACGGCTCCGGGTGGGTCGGCGTGGTCGGCCCACACCCGGAGGCCGACCAGTCCTGGTACCGCGACGCCGGCCTGACCAACCCCGACGGCATCCGACCCGACCTAAGCTACGACCTCATCGAGACCACCGTGCACACCCCAGCCCCGACCAAGACCGGCTAGAACGGCGCTGAACTTGCTCGCCACCAACTGCTGACAGCATGCACGCCCGCCACCCTTCATCCGCCAGCTCTAGGTCCGCGTGGCCGCCACGATCGGTGTCCGCCGTGGCCACGCAGGCTGTGCTCCGACCCCACAGGGCCACGGTTGAACACAGGTGGGTGCTGTGGCAGCAGATGGCCGGCGCTGCTTACATTTGGTGGGCGCTGCTGCTCGCTAGGCACCGCGGCCGGGCGGCAGACCGGTGGTCCGCTCGTAGGCGACCTCCGCGCCGATCGCCGGCTGCTCACTTCATCGGCGCGCAGGACTACCACCGGTCGGTATGCCTGCGGTCCGAATCCTCCGCTCGGAGCGTCAATTGAGACCCAACTTACGACTGATTCTTGCTATAAAATGATCACGATGGTTAGCGTTTATGCTGGTAGCTGGCGGAGGATGCGGGATTTGAACCCGCGAGGGGCTATCAACCCCAACACGATTTCCAATTCCGGTTCAGAGTGTTCGCCGGGCGTCCTCTCGTGTCATCCACACAGGTCACGGCAACCACCGCAACATCTGCGCGCGTCCCGAACGCGCCTGAACTGAGACGGAGGGCTGAAGTCATTGGCGGCCGGCGAACACCGGCTCTGCGACGGCGAACTCCCTGATTGTCGGGCGTGCCGAGGGTGGTGAGAAGGCCCCGGAACGCCTTGCCTGTCGGACCCGACCGCTGGTGGTTATAACTGTTCTGTTATAAGATCACGGTGCACTGGCAGGTGGTCTTCACCGACGAAGCCCGACAGGAGTTCAACCAGCTTCCAGCACGGGAGCAAGCAGCCATGCTTCACGCACCCGACAAGCTCGCAGCGGAGGGACCAACCCTTCCCTATCCGCACTCCAGCGCAGTGCAGGGTGCCGATCGTCTCCGTGAGCTGCGGCTGCGTGCAGGACGCAGCGCCTCGAGAGCGCTCTACCGGCGCGTGGGGGAAGTCTTTGTCATAGCGGCGATTGGGCCAGAGGTACAAGCGGACAAGCGAGGGTTTGCCCGAGCGGTTGCCGCGGCGCAGGCACGGCTCGCCCTGATCGAGGAGGACCAGGCATGAAGCTTTCGGATCTGACCAGCGCTGACGAGGTCAAGGCTGAGGCGCTCACGAACCCTGGCGTACGGGCGGAATGGGACCGCACGGCGGTGGCCCGGCATGTTGCGAGTCGCATGGTGCGCTACCGAATCGAGCACGGGCTGTCGCAGGCAGAGCTGGGTGCGAAGCTCGGCGTGTCGCAGCCGTATGTTGCGCGGCTGGAAAGCGGTGATCGGTCGCCCACGCTGGCCACGTTGGCGCGACTCGCTCAGCGGCTCGGTCTCGAGTTCCACATCGACGTGACCCCGACCAACGTGCGCATGTCTGCGTGAACGCTCATGCACCAGTCCCCGTGTCAACGGCATTGCCTACGACGTTGCTCTGTCGTTTTTGTTGGCGAGCAGGGGCTACGTGTAGAAGGTCGCTGGCCGACTGAGCTCAGCTGCAAACTGAGTCCAACGAGCCGATACATCGGTCACCGTGATAACGGCAACGGTGTTTCCGCTGGTCGTTGGCGGAGGATGCGGGATTTGAACCCGCGAGGGGCTATCAACCCCAACACGATTTCCAAGACCAACAGCCACCGTTCACCATAGGTCATCCGGGGCATTCGCCCTGCTCAAGCGTCCCAACGATCCGCGACGCACCCACTGGTACCGGGCTGAACTGAGACCCAAACTGAGACCCCCGAACTCGGGCGTAGTCCACGAGCGCCCGCCGAGCGACTACGGTGTCGACCGGTGATCACGGATCCTTAACGTCCGCTTCTGATGAGTGCGCCTTCGATCCTATGGATGGGCATCGGACAGTGTGCATGATCATCTATGCAGGACACAGTGAGGGTTCTCGGTACTGGTGGTTTGGGCGGTCACGGCAACCGGTGTATGGACCGGGAGCCCGTCTCCTTGAGGGTAGGCGGGCTCCCGGTTCAGGGGTCAGACGGCGCGCACGCCGGTGGCCTGCTGACCCTTGTTGCCCTCGCGGATCTCGAATTGCACGCGCTGTCCCTCGTCGAGGCTGCGGAAGCCGCTAGCCTCGATCTCCGAGTGGTGGACGAAGACGTCGTTGCCGCCGTCGTCCTGGGCGATGAAGCCAAAGCCCTTCTCCGCGTTGAACCACTTCACAGTTCCCTGTGTCATGCGATGCTCCTAATGTGTGGTGGGTCCCGCACCGTGGGGGGCCCGGCCGACCCTGGCGGCGCTGGCCAGAGTCCTGTTGACGCGGGCCCTCGTCTACCAACTTGTTCCCGCGGGCGTGCATCACACGAACACCGAAACTGAACGACCTCAATCGATACTACGGGCGCCGTGTTGCCTGTTCCCGCCGTCGGTCCGGCAAGGCCGCAGGACTCCGCGTGTCAATGCTGTCGGGTCGGTACTGAGCCGGGCCAATCGGTCGGAGGTTGGCCATCGGAGCTCGCGCGCCCATCCCAGCTTCTCCAGGCCCCAGATGACGCGGGCGGAAATGTCGAGGGCCCTCGACGCACGCCGTGGCGCGCGCAGGTGCGGTGGGCGTGGTGCAGGTTGTGCCACGACTCGCCGAAGGGCAGGGTCGTCAGCGGCCAGACGTTGGTCGCCTTATCCGGGCCGGCGAACCGGCGCTGGCCGAGCATGTGGCAGATCGAGTTGATTGACCAGCTCACGTGGTGCAAGGGCCACGCGGACCAGCCCCGCCCAGAAGAACGCGGTTAATGCACCCAGAGAGATAGGTTGATCATCCCGCCGAGGCTTGCCGGGGCGAGCAGGCTGACGGCGGTTCACAGTGGGAACTGGCGGCTGATCCGCTCGATGTCGCGGTCGGCGAGTAGGTCCGGGGTGAAACGCGCGGCGTTGATCCGGTCACAGGCGAACAGCTAGCCGGTGGGGGCATGCCAGATCCGTTCGGGAGTATCCGCGATGGTACCCGCAGGCGATGGCTGCGGCTTATAGCTGAACCTTCTCCGGTCCCCGACTTCGGGGATGCGCTTTAGGGTCCTCCGCCAAGGGATCGGCTTCTTCGGGTCGTCACAGTCTAGACAGGAATTCGTGATTCCAGGGATTGCTATTCCGCTACATTACGTGTCCATTTCTTCACTATCAGGATAGCCTGGCCGAGAGCCTGACCGCAGTGTTACCACGATGAAAAATTTGCCGTGCTGCACTGGTACGGGCTACCAAGCATGTGAACATCCACGACGTGGACGTATCTGCGGCCGACGTCGCAAAGGTTCCCACGGGCAACATGCGGGTGTCGCGAGCTGAGTTTGCGGCGCTGTGGCAGACCGCGGAACGGTTCCACGACGAGCAAGTCCGGCGTGGTGTACCAGACTGGTATGGCTCCGGTGTGGTGGAGACCTGTCGCTGGCTGGCCAACGCAATCGTGAAACCGGAGATTGGCCCCCTGGCGCCTCGCACCGTCGCCGGTGACCAAACGTACCCAGGTCGCCTCCGACGAGTTGATCGAAGCGGAATGTCGGGCCGCCGAGCAACTGGCCGGACGTCGACCGGTACCTGCCCACTTGCAGCGCCAGCCCGGATG